>QMUF01000014.1 GCA_003663525.1 Thermococci archaeon
ATTGTAGACAGCGAAGCCGGGGCGGAGGTATTCGGACGTGGACTGGCGGAGAAGTTTGACCTAATGGTATGCGTAGCAGAGCCAACCTTAAAATCCCTAATGATAGCAAGAAAACTCATAGAAATGGGAAAACAGCTTAGCATCTCAAACATACTTCTCGTAATAAATAAGGTTCACGACTTTCTAAAAGCCTCCCAACATTATGCAAAAGTCTTCTCAGATTCAACCCCCTACCACATTGTAAGCTTTGATGAAAGCGTTATCTCTGTCGATAACGAAGGAAAAGGCGTTGATGCAATCCCAAAGGATTCTCCAATATATAAGGACGTTAACTCCCTTGCAAAAAAGATACTGAGCATAAAAAAGCGTTCAAAGGTGGGATGAATGTGCCAGTCTAAGGTCATACTTCTTGAAGATGGGAAAGCTGAGGTAGTTATGACAGACGTAACTTTGCTCGAAATTAAGGATAACAAGATCATCATCAAAAATTTGCTTGGAAAAGAGCTCGCTCTTGAGGGATACCGAATTGAGTATATCGATTTCATTTCTCATAAGGTGTATCTGAAACTCTCAAGCGGGGAGGAAATAAAAGCTGGTGAACAGTGATGGAAGCTCAGATATTGTTGCTACCCATTGGTATATTAATTATAGCGGCACTGATAGGGTTGTCAAAGGCAAAAGTAGTTCTCAAGATAGTAAACATGTTATCAGCAGTGTCATCAGGAGTAATAATATACGATGGAGTCTTAGGACTTAAAACAACCATTGAGCTTAAATACAACTTGTTCAATTCGTCCTCATTTTTTGCATCTCTTGACTATCTTGTTTTTAGAGTCGATGCACTCTCAGCCTTTTTTCTGTTGATATTAGGAATCCTAAGCCTTTGCGCATCAGTTTATGGTATCAAATATATGGAAAGGTATTTTGAGAGGGAGGATATGCGTGTTTATACTTTCAACTATCCTCTTTTCATACTGACAATGTACCTTGTGGTGATATGCTGGAATTTGCTGTGGTTTATAATCTTCTGGGAGCTCATGACCCTGTTTTCACAGTTCTTGGTTGCATTTGAACAGAGAAAGGAGAAGGCTGTAAAGGCGGCATTCAAATACTTCTGCATGACAAAAGCTGGAGCTGAATTTATTGTTTTAGCTCTTATACTGATAATCCTTAAAGCTACGAACTTTAATGCCAACTACTCCGAAATTGCTAATGTTCTGCCAGCTTATCTCTCAGTTCATTCGGCAACCCTCTATACCTTAACATTCGCATTGCTCATAGGACTTGGAGTTAAAGCGGCTATGGTGCCACTTCACTCTTGGCTTCCCGATGCTCACCCAGAGGCTCCGAGCAATGTTTCGGCGTTACTAAGTGGGATTATGATTAAACTACCAATATATATGATGTTCCGCTTTTTCCTTGGCTTTTTCCCATTAAAACCAGAAATTGGAATTGTAATAGCCATATTTGGAATTCTGACACTTTTCTTCAGCATGATGTATGCTTTGCTCCAAAAAGATTCAAAACGTTTATTGGCTTTTTCAAGTATAGACAACATTGGATACATCCTTTTGCCAATGGGAGCTGGGATCTACTTCCTTGCGAATGGAAGTCAGCTTTTTGGAGGCATAGCTCTAGCCGCTGCACTCTTCCATACAATGAACCATGCTTTCTTCAAAGGCCTCCTCTTCCTCACGGCCGGTTCAGTAATGTATGAAACCGGCACGAGAGATTTAAACTATTTGGGTAGCTTAGCAAAGAAGATGCCTCTAACTGCTTTCACTGCTTTGATAGGGTCACTTGCAATAGCGGGTATCCCCCCTCTCAATGGATTTGTAAGCAAATGGATGATTTATATTTCAACACTCACTTCTCCAGCAACTTCACTCTTTGGAATAATTGCAATTTTCATAAGCGCTGTAACCCTTGGAACTTTTGTAAAGTACTTTACAGCAATCTTTACAAAACCCCCAGTTAAGGAAATCAACGCAAAAGAAGTTCCACTCTTAATGTCTGTTTCTCAGCTTCTCTTAGCCTTGCTTTGTATAGTATTTGGAATTTATCCTTTCCTCCCATTGAAAATGATATCTCAAGCCTTAGGTTCAATAGGTGTTCAAATTCATTTAGACTCTCTTGTAGTTTATCCTTCTCTTGTTGTGCCGAAAACTGGCAACTATTCGCCAATAATAATCTTTGCGTTCCTGCTAGTTTCAACACTAATAGTCTTGCTGCTTATTCCCTCAAGAGGTGAAGTTGTGCCAACTTGGAAGACTGGGAGAAGCGAAGACCTCAACATGAGCATGCCCGCTGATGCGTATTACAGGGACTTTAGAGAGGTTTTCAGGGAAGTCTATACTGTAGGTGACGCCAGTAAGAGATTTGTGCAAAAAATTGCGGAGATCGGGGGAATGTTTGGAATCAAGTTTGAAGTCTTGTCCTATGACTTGAACTCAATGCTCTCTATTGCAATGGTCCTGATAGTGATTTTAGTGGCAGTTTTAGGAGGTGTTGAACTATGAACATCATTTTCATAGCAATCAACTTGGCATTCGCCCTAATCATTGCCCCCCTAATAGATGGTTTTGAGAGAAAAATCAGAGCACGCTTGCAGAACAGACAAGGGCCATCAATACTTCAGACATGGTGGGACTTAATAAAGCTCTTCAAGAGGCCCACAATTGAACCCCAAGATTCCATTAAATCACTTTACAAGCTCGCTCCCTATATAACTTTTACATCTGTTCTGACAGCTTATCTAATAATCCCAACACTCTTACCTGCTTCAACAAACTTCATCGGGGACCTTATACTTGTTGTCTATCTTCTTGGTTTGGCAACTTTGAGCTTTGTCATAGGGGCATTTTCCTCAGGAAATGCATATGCTCAGATAGGTTCAAACAGAGATGTTTCCCTCTTTATGAGTGAAGAACTGCTTTTGGCTTTTATCATAGGTACGATAGCTGTAATAGGCAAAAGCCTGAGTTTTGATCAGTTGTTTCCTTTGCCTTTTAGGATTTCCTCACTCCTTGCATTACTCCTGCTTTTCCTTGTGATATATGTTGCAAGCACTAGATTGCCCTTTGACATTGCCGAAGCTGAACCTGAAATAATTGAAGGCCCTCTAATCGAATACAGCGGAAAACATCTTGGCTTACTTAAGTATTTCGTCTTCCTGAAGCGCCTTCTCCTTTACAGCTTGATTTTAGACTTCATCATTCCAATCCAGAACCCAATAAGACTCACTTGTTATCTCATTGGCATAATAATTCTCTCAATAGTTTATTCAACATTCGAAGCTTATTATGGAAGATTCAGGATTGACCAAGCCATTAGGATACTGAAACGGGCCTCCATAGTGGCATTGATTGTGTGGATGATCGCTGTAGTGGGGTGGTGAAAGTGATCCTTGAAATCTTAAAGAGTAACAATGCTAAAATTCTAAGACACGATGAAAAAGTTACTGTGGCATTGGTACCCAATGATAAGCTCAGAACTACTGCAGAGCTACTTTTCAAGGCAGGCTGCTATTATGCAACTGGAGCTGGTGTTGATGAACGCTTATTGGGAGTTGGTTTTTCAATGTATCACATCTTCAACTGCGAGGTTGAAGGAAGATATATAATCATCAAGGCAGTTGCAAGCAACTTAAAGATTCCTTCAATTACTCCCATTATAAGCGGCGCAAATTGGGCCGAAAGAGAAGTAATGGACATGTTGGGAATTTTCTTTGATGAGCATCCAGAGCCGGTGAGGCTTATTCTACCTGATGATTGGCCTGAGGGTGTTTATCCACTTAGAAAAGACTTTCGTTACAATGAAAGGCCTCCAAGAGTTGAATTTGAGCAAAAGAGGGAGAAAAAACCTGGAGTCATAGAAGTTCCAGTTGGTCCCTATCATCCAGCACTTCATGAGCCGGAAATGTTTGAGCTGTATGTTAAAGGTGAGGAGATAGTTGGAGCAGTGTACAGAGGATTTCATATCCACAGAGGAATGGAAAAATTAGCGGAGGGGAGAATGACAATAAATCAGATTCCATTCTTGGCTGAGAGGATTTGTGGAATTTGTGGCTATACTCACAACTGTGCATATGTCCAAGCAATTGAAGATGCCGCTAAAATTGAAGTTCCAGAGAGAGCTCTCTACATAAGGACTATACTCCTTGAACTCGAAAGAATACACTCACATATGCTCTGGCTTGGCGTTGCTTTCCATTTACTTGGCTTTGAGTCTGGATTCATGCATACATGGCGGATAAGAGAGACATTCATGGACCTAGCGGAGCTTTTGACAGGAAATAGAAAAACCTACGGAATGAATCTCATTGGTGGGGTTAGAAGGAATATAGATGAAAACAAAAAGAAAGGACTCTCGGAAATTTTAGATAAGACGAAAAAAGAGATAAGAGAGATTTTTGACAATGCCACACAAATGAGAGAGTTAATAAATAGAATGGAGGGAATCGGAGTTCTCTCAAAGAAGAAGGGAAGAGAAATAGGTGTAGTTGGCCCAACTGCTAGAGGCTCTGACATTGATACTGATGTAAGGAGAGATCATCCATATGCCGCTTATGGAGACTTAGAGTTCAAAGTTCCCATATATAAGGATGGGGATGTTCTTTCGAGATTTCTGGTTAGATATGAAGAAGTGCTTGAAAGCATCTGGCTCATTGAACAGGCTTTAGACCAACTACCTCCAGGGGACATTCTAAACGAGGAGTATGAACTCCCAGAACACACCATTTGTGTGGGAGCAACTGAAGCTCCGAGAGGAGAAGACGTGCACTTTGCTATAATGGGGGAGGGCAATAAAGTTTACAGATGGCATCCTAGAGCACCGACTTACAATAACTTGCCTGCAGTCCCTATAATGCTCAAGGGAGAGAAACTGGCCGATGCGCCGATAATAATAGCCTCAATAGATCCTTGTTTCTCGTGTACAGATCACATTGTTATTGTTGATGGAGAAAAGGTATACAGGTGCTCTCTTGATAATTATCTTGGGGGGCTCTAAACAATGGGAAGATTTAAGCTTATTACCAAGGCTATAAGCATTGGAAGAGTAACAGAAAAGTATCCTTTTGTCCCACTTGAAGTTCCAGAAGGATTTAGGGGAAAGCCAGTAATTGACCCAGAAAAATGCATTGGCTGCACAGCTTGTTCAAATGCCTGCCCTCCTCAAGCATTACAGGTTTATGATGACTTGGAAAGTGGAGTTAGAGTAGTTCACCTCTTTATAGGAAGGTGCATCTTCTGTGCTCGCTGTCAGGATGTATGTCCCACTGAAGCAATAAAGTTGACTAAAGAGTTTGAGCTTGCAACATTATCTGATGAAGACCTTCACCAAATAGTAGAACTTCAAATGGTTCGCTGTGAAGAATGTGGTAAACCATTTGATACCTTTAGACATTTACTTTACACAGCAAAGGAGCTTCAGCCTTGGGAAAGAGAGATGATGTTTCTATGCCCAGAATGTAGAGCAAAGAAAGTTTCTGAGAAATTGATCTTTGGGAAAGGTGGGGGATATGTTTGAGAAGAGTTTGTGGGTTTTTCACTTAAACAGTGGAGGTTGCAACGGCTGTGACATTGAAGTACTTAACATATTCACTCCCAGGCAAGATGTTGAAAGGCTTGGAATTAAGCTTGTTGGTTCACCAAGGCATGCTGATGCGATAGCTTTTACAGGCCCAGTCACAAGAGAGTGCCTGCCAAAGGTCATTGAAGCATTTAAGGCAGTCCCAGAGCCAAAGATAGTCTTAGCTATTGGCTCCTGTGCTTGTGGTGGAGGAATATGGTACGACACCTATGCGGTAATTGGGGGCGTGAAAGAGCTGTACAAAATCCTCAAGGAAGAGTATGGCATTGAGCCTCCCACAACAATTTACATTCCAGGTTGTCCTCCTAAACCAGAGGCAATGATCTATGCTGTAGGGATTGCAAGAGGTTTAGTAAAGCAGAAGCAAAAAAAGGAAATTTATATTGAAGAGCTTGACGAGAAGACAAAGGATATGATTGAAATTCTCTTTGAGGAAGCAAGGGGAACAAGACACTTTTTACCTCAAATAATTGTTAAAACTTCGGAGGAGAGCAAAAATGAATCTTGAAAATAGTTTTTTTCTTTTGATGAAGTTTGTCATCCCGGTTTATCTGTTGGCGTTCATCATTTATGCGATTAGAGCTTTCAAGGGCCCAACGATAGTGGATATAATCCTAGCAGTTGACTGTATGAGTTTTGATATTGCTGCGTTTATGGCGATTCTCGCAATTTACTTTAAATCGGCGTTTCTTATTAGTGGAGCAATAACACTAGCATTGTGGGCATATCTGCTGGACATTTACATCGCGAAGCATCTGGTTGGCAAGGAGGTGGGAGTGTGAGCGAGATTTTATTCTACTTGGGAGCAGTCATGATAACCATTGGTGGAATTTGTGATCTGTTTGGTGCTCTCGGACTATTAAAATTCCCAAACTTTTACATTCGTTTGCACGCTGCCACGGTAGGAACTATTGGCGGGGCAGTAGTGCCGTTATTTGGTGTTGGCTTCCTTGCACTCGGAGCAGATTTCTTACCTCACAAGTATGCAATCGCAGGCGCTAGTTTCGTGACTGGAATAATTGTCTTACTTGCAGCACCAGCGGGTTCTCACGCTTTGGCCTACGCTGCCCACAAAACTAAAATCGTCAAGTGGGAGCCAAAATGCGACCACTTGGAGGTGGAAGAATGATTGAAATCCACTTGTTAATGCTCCTTATCACAGTAATCATTGGATTAATATTTTCCTATCTTGCCATAATAGAGAAGGATTCGCTCAAGGCCATTGGCTTCTCAGCAGTCCATGCTATTGCTTATGCAATAGCCTTCTACATTCTCATGGCACCTGATATAGTCCTAGCTTATGTAGCAGTGGCTGTTGGTATCTATTCCGCACTGTTGATCTTTGTGGTGAGTAAAACAGAAAGATATGAGGTGGTGTGAGATGAAGAGGTTAGTTCCGCTCATAATCCTGCTCATCACAATATTTGGGTTAGCCTACTACATCACTCCAAAACTCCCACAGCAAACTGAACTAAGACCGTTGGGTGAATTCTACCTGAAAAACAGTTATTTTGGTGATTATTCCGCAAAGAGCCCCGAAGTTGTAACCTCAATCCTCTGGGACTACCGTGGACTTGATACTCTCTTCGAAACCTCGGTATTCTTCATCGCAATAATTGGAAGCTTAACACTCTTCAGACTAAATAAAAAGCAAGAAGAAGAGGCGAAACAAAAGGCAGAAGAGTTTAGGATTGGTTTAACTCTTATTATAAAGTCGGTTACAAGGGTTATTGTAGTCATGATTCTTGCAGTTTCGGCTTCAATAGCTTTGCACGGCCACTTGACTCCTGGCGGCGGCTTCCAAGGTGGTTCAGCACTAGCAGTAGCGCCCTTGCTAATAATTGCAGCTTACTCCAAGTATGCTTTAGAAGAACATGGTTTGGACAAGACTAGGGCTTTAATCTTCCGTTCTATTGGTCTCTTAGGAATTGCCCTCGTAGCATTAGTCCCCTTGCTTAGTGGTGGCTTCCTAATGCAGAACCAACCGATTTTTCCAGCCAAGCTTGGAGGACAGCTTGTAAGTGGTTCATTGATTTACTACAACTTCTTTGAATTCCTGGCAGTTGGAGCTGGGTTCACGGCAGTATTCTTACTCCTAGCAATTCCGGAAAAAGTATTCAAGAAGTTCTTGAGGAGGGAAGCCAATGAATGAAGTTATAACATTCATCTGGACAGTTATTATATTATCTCTGATTGCAACAGTCATAATAAGCCTCTATGGAATTGCGAGGAGACCTAACTTAACCAAGAAACTCATTGCATTGACAATCTTCACTGACACCGCTAACTTGCTTGTCGTTTTACTCGGATATCGCTTAATTTATCCGGTAGCACCCCCGGTTTTACCAAGCTTTAGCAAGGAAGCTCTTCAAACTTTTGTTAAGACTGCTGTAGATCCTCTCCCACAAGCATTTGTAATCACTGCTGTTGTCATTGGAATGGCCGTAAACGTACTCATAGCCTTTGCAATAATTCAAATTTACCGTTTATATGGGACTGTGGATGCAAGAAAGCTTGGTGAAAAGCAGTCTACTCTACTAAAGGAGGGTGGAATATGAGGGGTATAATTTCCACTGCAGTGTTGACATTCATCACTTACATCCTATTTAGTGGTTCAACAAAGCCATTCGACTTAGTTACAGGGATAATTGTTGCTGTTGGAGTGGGCCTGCTTGTTGGAAAATATCTCGTTCAGAATGATGCTAAGGCTTTGAATCCACTCAGGTGGCTCTGGGGTGTGATTTATTTCATCTGGTACATGCTTGTCGCAGAAACAAAAGCACACTTGGATGTGATGATGAGGGTAATAACTGGGAAGTACGAGGCCGGAATTGTTAAAGTACCAATTGAGGTGAAGACTGATTATGCAAAAACTCTCATTGCAAATTCAATAACGAACACTCCAGGAACTGTCGTGGTTGACTTGGATGACAAATATATGTATGTAAATTGGATTAATGTGATTACGGAAGAACCTGAAGAAGCAAAGAAAAAGATTTGCGAGGATTTTGAACGCTTTGCTAAGAAGATTTTCGAGTGAGGTGGCGAAGAATGAATGTTATTGGTTTAACTCCGATAATTCCAATCGTCTTTGCATTTGCACTCCCGTTATTCTCAATCCTAATTAAGGGAAACAGAAAAATCATTCAATTTTATGCTTTAATTGGAACTGGATTAACTTTAATCTCTTCATATAAATTATTCCAATTGGGCTACTCTTCAAATGTTCCCCTAGTCTATACTTTTGGCAAGTGGATTGCCCCAATTGGAATTGTCTACGAGGTTGACAAGTTAAATGCCTTAATTGCCTTGCTCACTGCTGGATTAATGTTTTTAATTGCAATCTACAGTTATCGTTATCTCGAACACGATGAAGGCTTGGAGTGGTATTACACTCTCTACCTCGGCCTTGAGGCCGGTCTACTCGGAGTTCTCTTGACAGGTGATGCTTTCAACCTCTTTGTTATGATTGAAGTCACAAGCATAGCAGCTTATGCATTAGTAATGTTTTATCGCGACAGGGGTGATTCAGTTTTTTCTGGATTAAAATACGCTTTAATAGGAGCTACTGGAACGACAATGTACTTCCTCGCCTTAGGAATGTTTTATGGCACATTTGGTACAGTTAATTTTGCTGATTTATCTGCAAAGGTTCATGGCCTAAGCTTCCCAGTTAGTGGAATGCCAGCTGGTAACATCGTAATTACCTCGGGTATTGCTTTAGCGTTAGCCACGTGGGCGTTCCTTATCAAGGCGGCCATTGTCCCAAACCACTTTTGGCTTCCAGAGGCCCACCCAGCAGCACCAAGCCCAATTTCAGCAATCCTCTCTGGTTTGGTCGTTAATGTTGGTGTTTATGCGTTGATTAGATTTTTGTACACTGTTTATGGGGGTTCTTTAGCTCCAGAATTGGCTCACGTAGTCAGCCTGCTCAGTGTTATTGCCATTGCTCTTGGTGCTGTTTCAGCACTTTTTAGTGCTTTGATGATGAATGTCCAAAAAGACGTTAAGAGGCTTATAGCGTATTCAACTATAATGCATATGGGTTACCTTTTCATGGCTGTTGGTTTGGGGACAGAATTAGGCTTACAAGCAGCATTGTTCCATTTGGTTAATCATTCCATTGCCAAGGCATTATTATTCCTCGCGGCCGGAATCTTCATTCATGCTATTGGGTCTAGGAACATTGAAGATTTGTCTGGAGTGGGAAGAAGAATGCCGATTGCTACCTTCTCACTAGCAATTGCAACATTAAGCTTGGTCGGTATTCCACCACTTAACGTGTTCTTCAGCAAATTATTATTATTCAACGCCTTCATTGATAAAAACCTGATTTTGGCTTGGATCCTTGTTATAAGCTCGGTAATTGCGTTGATTGCATACATGCGCCTCTTCTATGTCATCTGGTTTGGAAAACCGAAAGAAGATATAAAAACCAAAGAACCACTCAGCATGAGCCTAACTTGTCTGCTGTTAGCATTAACATGTCTCGCAATTGGACTGATGGCACCAACTATCGTAGACAACTTCATAGCCCCTGCAGCGGCACAAACGCTAGATTACAACAGCTATATAAACGCAGTCTTAAATCTCCTCTCAAAACTTCTTCACTGACCTTCTCTTTCTTGGGCATGCTTGATTTTTTAGAAAGAAAACCTAGTTTAAAGTTTGTCATTTATCCCAAGTGTTTATAAGTGAGAAAATCCCATTCCACTTAGGTGACCCTAATGAAAGCCGAAAGGGCAAAAGAAATTTTAGTTGAGCTATTAAAGATTCCTTCCCCTTCAGACCATGAAGATCGCCTTGCATTACACATAATGGAATTCCTTCACAAGCTTGATTATGATGTCCACATAGAAAGCGATGGAAAAGTAATTGACCTTGTTGTGAATCCAGAAGCTGACCTTTTCTTTGAAGTACACATGGATACGATAGATATAAGGGCCAAACCTTTTGTTAGAGGTAATATAGTTTATGGAACCGGTGCTAGTGATGTTAAAGGAGGCCTGGCAAGCGTACTTCTCATGATGGAGAGCCTCAAGAGGGGGAACCAAGGGCTTAATGTTGGTGTTGTATTTGTGAGTGATGAAGAAAAAGGCGGCATGGGTTCAGCATTATTCATGGAGCGCTATAAACCAAAGATGGCTATCGTGATAGAACCCACTGATCTTGAAGTGCACATAGCCCATGCTGGAAACATAGAAGCATATTTTGAAGTTAATGGAAAAGAGGCCCATGGGGCCTGTCCTGAAAGTGGTATAAATGCTATTGATCAAACTTATAAAATGATAGAAGAACTTAAGGGCTTAGAACCATTTAAACAGAAGGGCAAATATTTTAATGCTTACATAGGCCTACAAGAGCTTATATGTGAAAACCCCTACTACTTAATTCCTGCTCTCTGTAAAGGGAGATTGGAAGCAAGGCTTTTACCAACCCAAGAGGTCGAAGACATTTTAGATCTTATAGAACCTATTTTGGAAGAATATACACTCAAATATGAGTATACTGAGATATGGGACGGTTATGAACTTGATGAAGATGAGGAAATTGTCCAACTTGCGAAAAAGGCAATGGATGAAGTCGGAATTGAAGATTTCGGAGGAATGCGGAGCTGGACAGATGCTATCAACTTTATGTACAATGGGACAAAAACAATAGTCTTTGGACCCGGAAATCTTGATATTTCTCACACAAAAAGCGAGAGAATAGACGTTAGAGATGTTGTGGAGGCAAGTGAATTCCTAAAGAAAATCAACGAAATCTACGGCCGGAGTTAGAGAACAATGAAAAAGCTCTACAAATTTTTTATTGGAGTCTTTCTCTTCTTAATAACCCTCTGCTTAATTCCCATACCAAGTACCGGTCAAAATGTAGAAGATATAGCTCTTCCAGAGAGTAAATTCATTGAAGTGTGTGGGTTAAAGGTTCATTATGTAGAAAAACCAGGTGAGGGGAATTTACTGCTTTTACACGGCTTTGGAGCCAGTACATTTT
The DNA here is from genome assembly GCA_003663525.1 of Thermococci archaeon. Classification (GTDB taxonomy): domain Archaea; phylum Methanobacteriota_B; class Thermococci; order Thermococcales; family Thermococcaceae; genus Thermococcus_A. Next base: position 11,590 of record QMUF01000014.1, read on the forward strand.
CCTGGAGATATTTGCTCGAGGGCAATTTGAGTGAGAGAGTTGTTGCGTTTGACAGGCCCGGTTTTGGACTCACGGAAAGAAAAAATCCCAAAGGACTACTCTGTAACCCTTACTCTCCTGAAGGAGCTGCAGAGTTGACTTTAAAACTAATGGATGAACTTGGGATGGAAAAGGCCACCTTAGTTGGCCATTCTGCAGGTGCAAGGGTAGCACTCTTAGTTTCGATTAAAGCCCCCGAAAGAGTTGAAAAATTGATTTTAGTGGCCCCTGCATGGGGAGCAAGAAACCAAAACACTTTTCAAAAGCTCATTTTCTCTCTTCCATGGACTGAGAAGTATTTTCCACTAATACTTCGTTTTTCAGTTGGCAGGCTAGAAGGAATCCTTGAAAACGCGTGGTATAACCAAAGCAAACTAACTGGAGAGGTTTGGGAAGGGTATAAGAGGCCTTTAAAGGCCAAAGACTGGGATAAAGGCCTGTTTTGGGTAACTAAATATGGAGAATACCCCAATATGGCGGAAGAACTCAAAAATCTAAATATTCCTACTCTGATAGTCCACTGCAGGCAAGATAAGATAGTACCTCTAGAAAGTGGAAAAAAGCTACATCAAATTATTCCAAACTCTCAGCTGGCGATAATGGAAGAATGCGGTCATTTACCCCATGAAGAAAAACCAAGTGAATTCCTTCGAATTTTAAGCGACTTCTTGAAAGGATAATCACTCCTTCCAAAACTTTCTTGTTCTTATGTATCTTCTTTCGGCCTCAAGCAGTGCAACAAGAAGAGCTTCCCCCTTATACTGACTTAGAAGCCTTGCGGCGGTATCAGGCCCTACACCATAACTCGCAAGTGCCAAAACCGCATCAAATCCATAAACCTTAAGGAGATCACTAGCCTTTATCAACCTTCTATATGCGCTCTCCTCCTCTTTTTCAAGACCCTCTTTTCTGTTGAGTTTCTTCAACGCTGAAACAAATAACTCAGCATCTATTGGATGTGCCACAGTGACCATAAGAGAGGAGCACTTTGGACATTGTAAATGTTCAAGCCTATTCTTTAAGCGTGAGACCCTTGTAGTGCTTTTCCATCCACAGTTTGTGCATATTAAAGCAACTTCAGTATTTAGAAGGCGCTCTTTAAATAACATAAGAATCTCATCTTTCTCGAGTTCTCCTCCTACAAGAAATTCTCCTCCAATATTCAAATTAATGACTGCAAGGGGGGAAGGCTCCTTCCTTAAAACTCCTTTAATCCTGATCCTCCCCTCCTTCAAAACCCTTAAAACCTCCCCTGCCCTTTCAATATCAATTTTATCATGGAATAATTCGTTTAAAGTTTCCCTCTCAATCACAGTATTTTCAAAGAGTCTCTCCACTTTCCTTATCCTTGCCTCTTTCCTTAAAACCCCTATTCTCTTTGCAACATTCAACATTCTCCACCTGTAAGGTGAACTTCCTCTCAGTCCTCTGGAGATGACAAATTCAAGGACCCTATGATCCTGGAGAAGATATTCCTTTACTTCTTTGGGGTTGACCTGAAATGGAGTCCGAATAACTATTGCATGAGCTTGAGCCTTCATTACAAAGACTTTTCCATATTTTGCTGCCAAAAACGCCATTAAAAATCTGCCAATGGCTTCATTAGCTTGATTACCGAAATCTGCATGAATAACTAAGGCCTTTGGGATGGATTCTAAACCTATGTCTCTATCAGTTCCCAAGGGTTCTTGCTTTTCCAGAATATTCTTTACAAGTTTTAGATCCTCCTCCCGAAAATCTACAAGTGAGATTGACCTCCTAGCAGAACTAAAATCAAATAAGAGTTCTCGTTTGAGTTTTCCAACTTCTAATGCAACCTCAAATGGAACAGGGATCATTTCTCCCTCCCAACTTGGTACAGCACTCTGCAAACTCTTACTCTCCCTAACTCTAAGGAGCCTAGATTCCTCATCGACTCCAAGCAACATCCAGCTTCTTCCGTGCATAATAAACTCCATACCCTCTTCTAAATCCATTACAAAGCTCTCGTCCAAACGACCAACAATTCTTCCACTCTTAACGTCAAAAACACGGTAGCTAATCTCATCGGGAATCGTGGAAAGGTTTTCATAGTAGTACTGATACGCTCCTCTTCTCAGGTATAAAAGGCCACTATCCTCATCATAACCAATTAAGCGTGCGTCACTTAACATGTGGAGAACTGCCCCGTAATCTTCCCATGTTAAGTCTCTATAGGGATATGCTCTCTTAGCAATCTCAAATGGGGCCTCTTTTGGCAATCTTCTGTGTTCCATTAAAAGCCCAACTATAAAATGGCCCAAAACATCAAGGGCATTCTTATATGGCCTTACTGCCTCAAGTTTACCTTCTAAAGCCCTTTTAGCAATAATCAAGCTTTCTAAATAATCTTCCACATTGGTAGTAATGATATAACCCTCACTCACCTCTCCGGCCCTATGTTTTGAACGCCCGATTCTCTGGATAAGTCGATTAACCTGCCTTGGGCTCATATACTGGATAACAACATCCACCTCACCTATATCTATCCCAAGTTCCATCGAAGAAGTACAAACCAAGGCCTTAATACTCCCTTCTTTGAGTGCTTTCTCAGCTTGAACTCTGGCCTCCTTAGAGAGACTTCCATGATGAACTTCAACAGGCTTTCCCCAAGCTTTAAAACGATGGGCCAAGATTTCAGCAAATTGTCTGGTATTTGTGAAGACTAAGGCCCTTTCGTACTTTTCAATTATTTCCCACAAAACTCGTAAACGAGTGGCAACATCTAAAGGGACACTTAATTTCCTAGAGAGCTCAATGTCCCTTTCATCCGGCTGAGGAAAGAGGACATTAACTTTATACCCTTTTTCTATCGGTGGTCTAACTACTACATCAGCCTTAAGCCACGTCTTAATCTCTTCTTCATTTCCGACAGTTGCAGAAAGACCAACTCTTTGAAATTCTGCAATTTCGGCAAGTCTCTCAAGTGCTAAACTGAGTTGTGCTCCTCTTTTGTTATCAACGAGCTCAACTATCTCATCAACCACCACAAATTTAACATTTGAAATGGCCTTACGGAGAGATTTCATTGTAAGAATGATTCCAAGAGTTTCAGGAGTGATAATGAGAACATGTGGAGGCTTTTTTACCTGTTGGGCCTTCCTATATGCAGAAGTATCCCCATGTCTAACCTCCACATTAAGGTTTAACTTTTCCCCCCACCAGAGCAACCTATCTAAAAGATCCCTATTAAGAGCCTTTAAAGGAGCTATGTAAAGGGCAGAAATTGGTTTTAGACCATCTTCTAAGATTGCATTAAAAACCGGCAACACTGCCGCTTCAGTTTTTCCACTTCCTGTAGGAGCCACTATTAAAACACTCTTTCCAGAGCTAACCTCCTCAAAAGCCTTCATCTGAAGCTCATTAACCCCTCCAAATTTTTCCTTTATAGCTTTTTTCAGGAGAAAGTGCATGATAGAAAAAGTGAAAGAGGGTTTAAAAATCACTCGCCATAATAAGCTTTCCTATACAGCTCTTTTATGTCTCCAATGCTAGGTTCTACAGGGTTAAAATTAACTAAAGGATCATTATAAGCCTTTTCTGCCATTTCATCGAGCTTTGAAAGGAGTGTTTCTTCATCAACAAGCTCATTAAGCTTTGGAACTCCAAGCATTTCATTGAACTCTTTAATGACTTCAAGAAGCTCTTCAGATGTATTAAACCCTATCTCTTTGGCTATCTTGGCATATTTCTTCCTTGTACTTTCATCCTTCATGTTAAAATTTATTACATAGGGCAGAAATATTGCATTAAGCAAGCCATGTGACCCTATCCAAGCGGCCTTATGACTTAAACTGTGGCATATTCCAAGGCGAGCATTTAGAAACGCTATTCCTGCCATAGTTGCAGCATAGTGAATCTTTTCCCTTGCTTTCCCATCACCCTTAACCGACAAAGGAAGCCATTTAAAGACTGTTTTTATAGCCCCCAATGCCATAGCATCACTAAAAGGAGTTGCCACCTTTGTTGTATAGGCCTCTATACCATGCACCAAAACATCTAAGCCACTATTTCTGGCAATCTCTTCTGACATCGTTCTTGGTAACCTTGGATCAAGAATTGCATACTCTGGAGCAATTTCGTAGGAAACAAGGTTATATTTTGCTCCATCTTTTTTGAGCACGCTAGCTGCAGAAACTTCACTTCCAGCCCCACTTGTGGAAGGTATAGCTATCAAAGGAGTCTTAAGTTTAGGGATAATTCTAACTGGTCTTGTGAATCTATTAAGAAAAGCTACTTCCTCAAATCCCAAATCAGGCACTTCATAAAACACCTTTATAGCCTTTGTTATATCTATTACACTTCCACCACCAAGGGCAATAAGTAAGTCAGGAGAGAACTCCCTAACCCTTGGAAGGATCTCTTCTACGTCTTCATAAGTTGGCTCAGCCGATAAACCCTCTATAGCATCCACTTCCGCACCGGCCTCTTCTGCATAGTCCATAACCTCATTCAAAAACCCGTGAATACGCATAGATTTACTTGAAAGTATCATGACTCTTTCATAATTCCTAGCCACACTTTCTATATATCTTAAACTTCCCTCTCCCATAATTATCCTCGTCTTTAAACTGAAAAACCTCATGAGCATCACCAGAAAAAATAAGGAATGAGGATATTTAACTCTTCTTGGACAACCAATTATTCAAAAAGTTTCTTTAAATTCCTTTCAAACGGTGGGTACACTACTCCTCTGTCAGTAATTATTGCCGTTAGGTATTTATGGGGTGTTACATCAAAGGCAGGGTTATAAACATCAACATTTGGGGCTATTTTGCATCCTCCACAGGTTAATACTTCCTCTTTTGGTCTCTCTTCAATTGGAATCTCCTTTCCGCTCTTAAGGTTCATATCAACTGTGGAAATTGGTGCAATTGTGAAGAACGGGATTTTATGTTCCTTTGCAAGCACAGCCAGAGAATAGGTCCCTATTTTGTTGGCAAAATCACCATTGGCGACTATTCTATCTGCACCAACGATTATCGCATCCACCTTTCCCTGTTGCATGATAAATCCCGCCATATTATCGCTTATTAACTTTAGTGGAATTCCATCGTAGTGATATTCCCAAGCAGATAAGCGGGCCCCTTGAAGCACAGGCCTTGTTTCATCAACCCATAGAAGTTTGAGCTTTCCCTCTCTATGCATCACTCTTAACACCGCTCCAACTGTGCCGAGATGCACCGTGGCTAAGCTACCTGCATTGCAATGTGTTAGAACATTCCCTTCAGGGAGAATCTCGGCTCCATAATGGCCCATTCTAAGGTTCGCCTCAACATCTTCATCTGCTATCTTGTGAGCCTCTTCAATAATCAGCTTCTTTATTGTGTCAAGATTATCCTCCTTATGCTCCTCTACAAGACTTTTAATCCTATTAAGGGCCCAGAAGAGGTTAACTGCAGTTGGTCTGGTATTTTTAAGGATTTCAAATGCTTTGTAAAACTCATCGAAAAACTTTTCCTTTGTCTTTGCGTTACTCTTTTCTGCAAGCAAAGCCAATCCATAAGCAGCCGTTGCACCTATAGCTGGAGCACCACGAACTTGAAGGGTTTTTATGGCTCTAGCAACTTCCTCAACTTTTTCCAATGCTATTACTTTGAACTCGCTAGGAAGCAAAAGCTGATCAATAAGATACACTTTTCCTTCTCTAAATTCAACACTTCTAGGAAGTCTCGTCAATTCCTCAGGTTTATACTTTATTTTCATTCCAACCACCACCACCCTTTCTTCACTGAATGATTTAAAGTTTGCTTTTACTCAACAAGTTTTTACTTCCAGTATTGTTAACAATACTGGAAGTAAAAACTTGTTGAGTAAAAGCAAACTTTAAATCATTCAGTGAAGAAA
>QMUF01000015.1 GCA_003663525.1 Thermococci archaeon
ATATATAATAAAAAGGCTTAGGGGGACGCCTTAAGCTTTTCAGCTAAGTTTACTAGTTTTTTGGCCCGTTCTGGGTCAATATCATTATTTGTTTTTCCCTCTTTCTTAATCCAGGTTCCCACTATAAACCCATCTGCATATTTCCACAGCTCTGGCAAGTTTTCGTAGGTTGTTCCAGAACCTACAAGAACTGGTACATTTGAGAGTTCTTTTGCTCTTTTGAGCTTTTTTAGATCGACTTCATTTCCTGTTCTTTTTCCGCTTATTATCACGGCATCGGCCAAGCCCCTCTCAATTGCATCACTCAAAGCCTCTTCAAAATCTCCAAAATGATGAGCATGTTTGACATGCACGTCTGCAAACACTTTGATTTTTGAGGGAAGAAGCTTTCTAAGTCTTGCAAGTTGGGGTGCTACCCCTTCGATTACACCCTGATCCGTATATGCTACTCCGCTTAGGACATTTACCCTGATGAAATCAGCTTTAACAGTGTAGGCTATTGAATATGCCGCAATTGCATCGTTTCTGAGAACATTTATACCAAGGGGGAGAGGTATTTCTTCTTTTATTGTTCTAGCAATGAAGGTCATAGAAGCAACGGTTATAGGTTCCACGGTTTTTGAAAAGGGTACATCATTGAAGTTCTCAATCATTATGGCGTCAAAGCCCGCCTCCTCAATCTTCTTTGCTTCACTAATAGCGTGTTCTACAACTCCATCAAAATTTCCATCGTAAAGATAAGAACCGGGGAGGGGTTTGAGATGAACCATCCCAATGAGAACTTTCTCTTCAAAATTCATGAAATCACCTAACCATAAGTTAAGTTATTTGGTATAATAAACTTTATTCATTGAGCATCTTAAGGGCAATATAATTACCAATCCTGATTTTACCTTTTGTTTCAGTTAAGTTTGACAAATATTGGGACATACTGAATGTTACGGGGGGAGGAGTATGAAGAAAAAAGAAAGAAACTTCTAGAACAAATTTGATCCTTCTGAAAAAGTTCAGACCTTTTCTATTAACTCATCTAGAACTTCCTTGAACCGAGCAGCATCGATCCATTTAATACCCATTTTCTGGGCCCATGTTAGAATACCAACATCTGCAGAGACTATTGTGGCGTCCAGTTCTTTGGCAAGTAATATAAGCTCAAAATCTTCTTTGCTATCAACTATTCCCTCTCTTAAAGCTTTTCTATAATTTCTCCGAAGTTTTTGTATTATTGTATTTACGTTCTGGCTATCTACTACACCCTCTCTAACTGCCTTTTCTGCGACTCTAAGTCCTTTATCGATTCTTCTTCTTATATCCTCAATAAGTTCATAAACAACAAAAGCCGGAATCTTGATATCATGAACATTGGGAGGTTTTTTAACAATATATAGCTCTATATCTGGGGAGACCTCCTCTAATTCCACAAAATGGCTGACTTCCTTATAAATTCCAGGAGGCATATAAAACTCAACTCTTCCAAAAAGACGTTCAGCATATTCTAAAAAACTTTTCATGGCTTCTGTGGGATTATCCCCAAACCTATTTCTGATCTCAGGGTTTACAAAAATACTTGTGTCAAGGATAAAGCGGATCATTTTTATCACGCTCTATTATTATATCTTAGACCTTAAAACGGTAACCTTAAATTCCATTTAGCTGTTAAGGTTTTGGAGGTTATTAAGATGAAAGTAGGAGTAGTATTTGGAATTAGCGAAATAGCGAATCCAAAAGCATTTGAGAAGAAAGTCTCCGAATTTCTGATGAGGCTTGCAAACGAGTTTGAGATAGAAGGGGGAGTTTTTGTATCCTCAAAATCGGATACTAGGGAAGTAGACTTTAAAGACGTAGATATTATCGTGCTTTACCCACTAACAGGGGGCACTGAAAATGCTCTCAAAGAGTTTGCTTATTATCGAAAACCAATAGTTCTTTTTGGAGATTCTTTTAATAACTCAATTGCTGCGGCAATAGAACTTAGGGAGTATTTTAGGGACAACCTAATCCCGACAGCACTTGTGAAGAGTTTTGACGAACTGAAAGCTGCAATTTTAGGGTATGATGATATGAAGGAGTTGTTTAATAAGTTTCTGAATATTAGGTTAGGGCTTATCGGGAGGACATCAACGTGGTTAATAAACGAAAAATTCAATCTCCCATATGTCCACATTAGCTTAAAAAAATTCTACGAGTACTACGATGCTACAACTGAGGCTGAAGGTTGGAAAGCTGTAGAAGGTATAGTTACAAAAGCAAGGGATATTAAAGAGCCTCAAAGAGAAGATCTTGTTAAAACTGGCAGGATGTATATAGGCTTAAAGAAAATAATCCAATATTATAAGTTAGATGGCTTTGCCATAGGTTGCTTTGAAATGCTTAACAAACTTAATGCAACTCCCTGTTTAGCATTAGCAATGTTGAATGCAGAGGGAATTCCAGCCGCATGTGAAGGGGAGCTAAATTCTCTATTGGGGATGCTTATAGTGAGAAGATTCTTTGACAAACCAGCTTTTATGGGTAACATAGCAGATTATGGAGGGAATCATATAATTTTGGCCCACTGTACTGCCCCGTTAATTGCCAACTATATTTTAAGATCACACTTTGAAAGTGGAAAAGGTGTAGGAATTGCTGTAAGCCTTCCAAAAGGAAGGGCCTCTTTATTAAAAATCAGAGGAAGAAAAGCTGTAGTTGCAGGAGTTGAAGTGGTAGGACAAGAAAGGAGTGAATATCGGTGCAGAACTCAAATGAAGCTTAAAATTGAGGAAGCAGGGGACTTCATAGATGGAACTCTTGGAAACCACCATCTTTTGGTTTATGTGGATAGTGAAGAACTTGCTGATTTATTAAGTGAGCTTGGTTTCGAGGTGATGCTTTACTAACTATCCTTGTCTTTTAACTAAACATTTATTAAGTTCTTTGATAGTTATTTTTAACATGGTGGTTAATATGAATGAGCAAGAGAAGAAAATGTTAATGTATATCTTAGATAAATTGGTGGAGTTTGTTGTGATAACTGTGGGTGTTGCTGTTGGGTTTATCATTGCTTCGGGATTTGTAGCAAAGCAGATAGCTCATGCACTCGGGGGATGAAAATGAAAAGAAATGCTCAGGCAGCTATTGAATATTTGATGATGATAGCTATTGTGTTAATAATAGTTTTTGTAGTGGTTCAAATGGTTAGAAGGACGATAATAAATGCGGCTCAAAACATCCAGAACTTAACTCAGACAATAGTTGAGGAATTACAAAAGGCAAAAGAAGGGGTTAATCCCTAAGTTTTTCCAAATAACTTAAGCCCAACAACTACAGCAACACCTAAGCCTATTGGCGTTACGTGGAGTGTGGCACCGGCAAGCACTATTATGCCAATAATAGCCCTCACCTCTTTTCTTAGGTTCTTGTGGAACCATCCACTTAAGGAGATTGCTAGTAGGTACGTTACCAAGAGAGTTTCCCCAGAAGTTCAAGCAGCGGGTTGGGAATTTAATTGTGGGAGGACTGAAGGTTTTTACTGACGAGTACTCCATTTATGATTCTCTGAAGGAGGATTGGGGAATGTTATCAGTTCTCACGAGTGGGTTAATCATTCTGGGAAGAAGTTTGCACGTGGTGAGGTTCACGTTAATACTTGTGGAAACAGGCATAGTTTTCTGAGGGCTTATCTGAGGAAGTATCGTAGTGCCAGTGTCAGGTGATTGCAGGGTTATTTGGATTTTCTAGCGTTGGTACTGAATAACAGGTGAGGATGATTTTCAGAACCAACATCAGCCAAAACACCTAGATGAGCGATTAGCAAAGTCTCAGTAAAAAAGAGAAATAAGATCGCACTTTGATATTAGTGATCACAAGTGAGATATACTACTTGTTATACTTTAACCCCATTTTCTCCCCGATTTTTGCGTAATTGTTAGAGAGTTCATATTCTGGTTTTAATTCGAACATCCATGGGTAACCCCACCCGTGCTCTTCTAAGTATTCGAGTGCTTTTACGAATTCTCTCAGCATTTCTATGGATGCTGAGAATATTATTTCATTATACTGGGTCATTGCAATGCGTCTGTCCCCCCTGCAAGGAGAAGCAACCACGCACTGCTTATTCTGCAGTACTGGAACAACAGCGTAAACGCACGCGGCGTGCCCTCCCAACCTGCAAGTGATGTCCTCCCCATCAATGCAGTTCTTTGCTATCAAAAGTTGAGTTAATTGTGATGGATCACAGTAAGTGATGAATAAATCTGGTTTAAAAGTGCACTTCACTAAAGGGGAGGATAGGATTCCAACATACTCTCCTACTTTTAAGCAGGGGAATGAGTGAGCCCATTTTTTAGCAGCCTCGCGAGTCATTATGGAGAAGGGGGACCTGTTCTCTCCCTCTAAAAATTCTTGTGGTGGTTCCGCTAACCCATACCCTACGACTGGCTCGAAGCACCACATGTCTTCTTTTAGCATGGCAATGGTTTTTCCGCCCCATCGTGACATTGCAAAAGCTTGGCAAAGGTCTAAGTGGTGACCCATATTCCTTAAGGGTCTTACTGCATTTGGTGGGATTTCCGCTTCGCTTTTCAGCATTTTAATAGCTAATGGTGGTGTACGCAAACGCAAAATTTCCATAAGTCTCTTTGCATTCTCATGAATACCCTCCAACTCCATAAGATACACCTCCTAACTTCCCTTAGATATAAGAGAAATAACTCTTAATATGTTATTTACATCTTATCTTCTTCTTTTTGTAAAGTGAATATAACTTCCGCAGCTATCCTCGCTGCTATTGCACATACACCTGGACAGACATCAAGCCCTCCATCTTTATACCATGCTTCAGCATCTTCATCTTTCCAAAAATCATAGTGTCTTCCAAGGAGTTTTTCTTGAATTTCAAAGCACTTTACTGTTCCAAAATGTTTTTTAAATTCATCAAACACTTTCGTCGCTGCTTCCATAGTTTTTACATAGCCATCAAAATCATTCAAGTGCTCGGTACCCTCTACTAAGCCCACCGCCATAATGGCACCTATAAGAGCACCACAAGTTTCTCCCTTTCGAGCAATCCCTGCAGCAAGACCTGTACTGGCTTTTAATGCACCCTTAAACTCTCGCTCATCATCGGTAAGATGGAGGTGGTGATGAAGTGCTGCAAGTACACATCTTGCGCAACCTTCATATGCTCTATCATTATCATATGCTGCTTTTGCAACCCGATCTAAAATCTTTTCTTTACTACCAGGCTTACTTCGGATGTCATATCTTGCCATTTCTTTTGGATAATGTTTCAACATTATGTTCACCATCGGTATATTACAATGGTGAAACATATAGCTCTTTCTATAACTTCAGGTGTGTTTTAGTTTCGCTTGTTGTTACTTAAGCAGCAAGAGTTTTCAGTACATAAGGCATTACTATAAGCATGTTCCTATAATTTTGGTGATATTTCTCAAGCTATCACATGACTGATTCTAAGGATTCTGGCATTGAAGCCTTTCATGTATAGTTTGATGGCTTACCTAGGTACTTTAGATTTGAGAAAAGTAAAGAGGTTAACTCCTAATCTTTTTCACAAATACTCTAAGTCCTATAATAACTGCCACTCCAATTATCACTGGAATTACATTGAGGCTTGCTGCAGCAATGCCTATTGCTCCAATAACTGCTCTTACCTCTTTTCTAAGGTTTTTCTGGAACCACCCAGTGAGTGAGATTGCCAAGAGATACATGGCCAAAAGTGTAGCCCCAAACTCGTAAAGTACTTGAAGGGCTGTTGTTGTCGTCCAGTTCTCTACGGTTATTAAGAACATCTCTGGATGGGTGAAATAAATATATGGTCCGACATATCCAGCTAGAGCATATTTAACTGAGTTGGTTGCCGTCTTCCAGAAGTCACCGCCAGCTAATGCTGAGCCTGCATATGCTGCCAACGCGACGGGTGGTGTCAGGTCTGCAAGTATACCAAAGTAGAATACGAAGAAGTGAGCTGCTAGAAGGGCTATTGGCGCTGTATAGCCTGGAACTGATGCAGAATAAACTGGATTGCTTGCTACAGCATTAAAGACTGCTGGAGCTGCTACTAATGATGTAATGACATAGTTTGCAGTTGTTGGTACACCCATACCAAGAATGAGGCTGAATATCATTGCCATCATTAAGAGCAACAGCAGATGTCCTCCAGCTAAGTCAACAAGCTTGTATCCAAGAGATGTGACGAGTCCGGTCATTGTTAGAACACCTTGGATTAAACCAGCACTTGCAGCTGCAAGCATAACTGTTGTGCTTGTTTTACCAGCGCTTATCATAGATTCATAGGTTGCTGAATACATTGCTTTACCGGCTTCTGTCTTGGATTTGTATCCTACTATCAGAGAGAAGATTATTCCAAAAACACCGCTCATTAAGAGGATTTCCTCTTTCCTCATGTAAAGGAACTTTCCAAGTGCCATAAGGAATACAAACAGCATGCTTATGTAGAACTTTTCGTTAAATTGAACCTTATCAGTTGCAACTGCCATGACTACAAGTGTCAAACCAAGTACCAGCAGTACTATGCCAATGGGTTTTGCAATTTCTCTACCTGTAAACATCAAGAGGGTCGTGATAAGAAGTGTTGCAACATAAAGTTGCTCATGCCCTGGAATCTCATCTTTTGAAATCCATGCAACCCAGATTGCAATACCTAATGAGGAAACTGCTGCAATGTGTGGTGCAATCCCCCATACTAATGCGACAGTAATTACGAGAATCGGCAATAATATGTACAGCTTTCTTAGGAAGTATCTAATGGGCTTAAACTGCTCCCTTGGTATTCCTTTTAGGCCTAAACGCTTGGTCTCGAGGTCAATAAATAGGTAGACACCCGAGTAGTAAATCAACGCTGGCAACACTGCTGCAATGATGAGCTTGTTATATGGAACCCCAAGAAACTGGGCCATAATGAACGCAGCAGCTCCCATTACTGGTGGCATCAGCTGCCCCCCTGTTGAAGCTACAGGTTCAACGGCACCGGCTATTTCTGGTGGATAACCAGCTTTTTTCATAAGTGGGATCGTGAAAGTTCCTGTTGTTAAAACATTAGCAACTGAGCTTCCACTTACTGTTCCCATCATACCACTTGAAATTACTGCTGACTTTGCTGGACCACCTGGTCTTGGTCCAAAGATGGATATCATGAACTCTGTAATATAGTCACTAACTCCAATTTTCAGCAGGAATGCGCCAAAGAACACAAACGCAAAGACATAAATTGTCATAACGTAGAATGGAATACCAAAAATGCCCTGGTCAAGATATAAATACTGGGCTATGCGGGTCCAGTTGAAACCTGCATCTCTAATTCCATAAAGTATAAATACTGTGACTATTGTCGGTAGAATCCATCCTATTGCTCTTCTTGTGGCTTCTAAGACCAAGATTATGGCGAGGAAGCCAAATATAACATCAATCTGGTTAACATCATAGTATACCATGTAAGTTGGCCATCTCCAGAATTTGTACAGTGCCGCTGCTAGTCCAAGAAGTATTAGGATGTAATCTATCAGTTGCACTTTTTTGAGGTACTTCTCTTTCTTTATTATCGGATATCTAAGGAATGCTATAACGAATATCATACCTAAGACGAATGCCATTACTTGCTGATCTTGGAAGTCAAACTTCAGTATCCCAATTTTCACACCTAACTTGTCAAAGAGGGAATATACCGTAAAAGTAAAGTTGAATATAAACAGGATTTCAAAGAGACCTATTAAGATTGCTGCTGCTTTTACTATATTTTCCAGTTTAGGGGGGAGTGTTCTTGTTTTTTCAAGCACTATCTTTTTTTCGATCTTTTCAAGATTTTCTCCCATTACTAACACCTCCTGCTTATTATCACCAAAATCGGAGCTCTTCTAATCTCAATTTTCATAATGCCTTCTTCTTTTGGTTGAATAAATATAACCTTTCCATCAAGTTTTACAGTGGCATTATTAACCGGAATAAACCAATATTCCCAAGATTTTCCCAGAAATATGTTTAAGTTCTTTACATAGAATTCACCTGCTCTATAATCGAAGTTTGTAGGTTGCCCTGCAAGAAATTCCTGCCATTTTTCTTGAAAAGCATAAATGCCATCTTTCGAAACTCGATATGTATCTACAACCTTGGTTAGAGAAACGCTGTGAGTGTAATCAATTTCAAGTGTGGAATTTGAGCTAAGAAAATAGTAACATCTGGTATCATTAAACTCTATCCCAATCACAGAGACCGGAAAAAAGAGCATGATTATAATCAAAAGCAAGAAAAAAAGAAAAAATTTCTTCAAAAATTCCACCCCATCATCCCTTGAGATCTTCAGGCACTGTTATTCCGTGCTCTTCATAATACTTGACGGCTCCTGGGTGGAGTGGGATCATTAGACCATCAAATGCGTGGTTTATATCAATCTGCTTTGCTACCTGGTGGGCTTTAGCCAGCTCCTCAATGTTTTCATAAAGAATCTTGGTAATTTCGTAAACGGCTTCATCTGGAAGGTCTTTGTGGACAACGAGGGTGGACTTAACGGCTACTGTTTGGGCATCCTCAGTCATTCCGTTGTATGTTCCCTTTGGAATAACTACCTTAACATAGAATGGATATCCTTGGTCATGGAGTTTCTTTATAACATCATCTGGAACTGGAATTAATCTGACTGGAACTTTGACTGCAATCTGATTAATTGCTGGTGCTGGGTAAGCAATAACTGTGAACTCTGCATCAACCTGTCCGAGAACTAAGCTCTGGGCTGCCTCTTCGAAAGTCTGATAAACTGGCTCGATTTTATCCCAGACTTCAGCTGCTTTTAAGATTCTTTCAGCTGTTGCGGCACAACCGCTTCCAGCAGCACCAACTACAACCTTCTTACCAGCCAAGTCTTCGAGGGTCTTTATGTCGCTGTCAGCTCTTACAACAATCTGAATTGGCTCTGGGTAAAGTGTACCAACACCTCTAAGAACTTTAATTGGATTGCCTTCAAACTGGTACTTCCCTTCCCAAGCGTACCAGGTAACATCGTTCTGTATAATTGCTACTTGAGCTTCGGCTTTTCCAACAGCCTTGGCATTAGCAACACTTGCACCGCTTGTAACTGCTTTAGCTGCAATCAGATCACTCTTCTTATTTGTAACTTTTGCAAGCATGGAACCAATGGCAAAATACACACTACCAGGTCCAGAACCAGTGTAAATTGTTATCTCATACTTTCCTTCTTCAGTCTTTGTAACTATCGGAGTTTGGGTTGGGGTTTGTGTGCCGGTTGTGGTTGTTTGTTGGGTACATCCGGCAGCGACCAAAGCCAATACCAAAACAAAAACCACCCCTAGAGTCTTCCACTTTCTCATTCTTCTTCACCTCACACATACGGGGATTATATCCCAACATTTGTTTACAAACTTGAACATTATATATTTTTTGTTTCTTCTTTTGTTTAAAATGAAAGGGTAGAGAGGCGAAAATTTTTCAGTAGTAATACCAGATTGTCCAGTAGTCATTAGGGTCTTCTCCTATGCTCTCAAGATACTCGAGGTACTCTTTGATTGGGGCATCTGGATATGTATAGAGTTTGGTCTCGCTGATACCTTTCTCCCATGGATGCATAAGATAGATCCTGCTTCCATCTGGTCTGATTCCAACTAGTTCTCTGTCCTGCCATGCTCTCAGATGATTTTTACCCATTCTTGGGACATTGAAGATGGGTTCGTCTGTTCTGAATATTCCGGGGAGTAATCTTGCTTCCTCTTTTCTCTCTTGGACAACTCTTGCAATTGGCACGAGATAGTCTTTCTGCTCAATTTTGCCCTTTGGATAGAACGTGTAGTATGGATCGATACCAACTTTCTTCAATGCGATTCTTAGTGCAACGTTTTCAAACCTTCTGCTAACATTTCTTTGGTAAACAAGCTGGTTATAGAGGTAAATCCCTTGCCTTCTTAGTTTATACACTGCATCCCCCATCTCAGGAGTGACTTCATAAGCGGTCTCAACATGTGTTACGACATGAACATTTCTCCGTCCTGGCTCGATGTATGAAGCTAAAATCTCCGCTAAGCTATTAGTAATTCTCATTGGAACCGTGACAGGTATTCTACTGCCCCATCTGAGGTTGATCACATGATCAAATTCTGAAAGCCTACTCATTATCTTATCGATTATCTTGTCACTTAGAGCTAAGGGGTCTCCACCGGTAATGAGGACGTCGATCATAGACTCATGCTCGCCAAACCACTCTATTGCTGCTTCAATCTTGTCCCATCCCGGGAATCCACTTGGCATGAATGGCTCAAGAACTTCCCAGTTTCTCTGACAGTAAACACATATCTGTGGGCATGTATCGTAAGCTTTGAGAATCGCTATTGTGACATATCTTCTTGTAATAAGGTCAAGTGGTGACGTGTCGTGTTCTCCCATGAAATCAAAGTAGTATTCTCTGTCCTCCTTGTGCTGAAGCATATTTGAGACATACCATGTTGGTGGCATTACCTGTCTTCTTACATGTCTGTCTTCTTTATATGGATTTTCAAAGTCCCAGAGGTGGAGATAGTACGGTGTAATTCCCCAAGGTATGCTGTATTTTACAGCAATTTCTACTTGTTTTAGGTCTTCTTCTGGAACTTTTACTATTCCCAATCCATTTAGCTCTCTAAGTGTTTCAAGGCCTTTTTCCCTCTTTAGCACGTGGGAGAACTGCCATCTATAGTCGAACCACTCATCTTCGGTTATACCCCAGTATTCCATAAGTTTTTCTCTCTGCTTCTTTCTCTTTTCGATAATATGCTTGTCAAGACCGCTTGGGTATTTCTTGAGGTATCCCTCAATGTAGTCCCAGACCTTATCGAGGTATTCCGATCTCATGAGGGCAGCTTTTCTTCCTTTAATTTTGCTAAAATCAACAAATTTGACACCAGCAGCTTCAAGTTTTGGCCCAAGCCATCCTTTTGAATATCCAGTTACTCCAGCCATTGCTTTAAACAAGTGTTTGAATTCTTCTACAAAACCCTCAGTAATGATTCCAAGAACCCTTTTATCACCTTTTGTAGCCTTCCAGAGATACTCTAGTGTTGAAAATCCAGCAACTTTTTCTCCATATTCGGAAATTATGTTTAGAAACACGTTGATAGCTTCAACTGCAAGCCACCTGTCCATTGCATCAACCTCAATCTCTCCATTCTTGTACTTCCATAGCAAATCTTCAGCGAACTTCCTTAGCTTGTCTCTTGCCTCCTCAACGTTTTCGCTGGTGAGCAGGATTTCTTTAATTTCAGGGAGAGGTTCAAAAATTTTCAAAAAATTTTCATAGTTAATTCCCTGCTTTAAACCCCAGGGGGATTCTTCAACATTAAATGTGGAAATTGCACTTTCCATTTGTTTTTCCATATCAATCACCTCATGTACATATATGGCCATTGACACCCCTCAGATCATCATTGTACATATCCCATCATTGGGGTGGTTTTACAGATGTTAGTGAATATGTGTGTGGTATTATATATTTTGCGTTTACAAGCTTGTAAAACATTACAAAGTTCAATTTATCTGGTTAATATAATGAAAAATTTTACATATTGGCATATTTGTTTCTAAAATTTTATCGAATATTTCAAAAGATCTAGGTTATAAGCCGGATTAACTTTATAAATGTAAACTCTGGAAATGGTGTGAAAGATATATGGTGTCATAACAACTTTTATTAATAGCTAATCTAACTATGTTTTTGGGCTTTTGGGGGTATGTTTAGATGAAGATCATAACGACAACCAGCGTTGATCTAGCATCTATGAACATTAGGCATAAGTTGATTGAGCATTTTGAATTTAAGGAGATAGAGCAGGAATTCGATGGAGCTCAAGTTTATCGTTGGAAAGATATTATTCTATTAACAACAGATAAGGAGATGATATATTACGATAACTTGGACAGAGAGATAGCAAAACAGCTCAACATAACTCCAGAGATAATAATCTTTGCATCAAGACATTCGAGTCAGCAAAAGCTCCCAGCGTTGACTACCCATGTAACTGGAAACTGGGGAAAGGCAATGTATGGAGGAAGAGATGAGAGCTTGGCTATTGCAGAGGCTAGGGCAATGAAACTTGCACTTTTAAAGTTGCACGAATTAAATACCCTAGACTGGATAGTATGTTACGAAGCAACACATCACGGTCCGAGTGAGCTTGAAGTACCTTCTCTTTTTATAGAAATTGGTTCCAGTGAAGAGGAATGGAGGAACGATAAAGCAGGGGAAATAGTTGCAGAGACAATTGTACATGTGCTGGAGAATTATCAAAAAAGTAAGTTCAAAATAGCAGTCGGGATTGGTGGGGGTCATTATGCTCCAAAACAGACTAAAGTGGCCTTAAATTCAGAACTTGCATTTTCTCATATAGCGGCGAAATATGCACACCCTCTTTCTAAGGAGCTGTTAATTAAAGCTATAAACAGAACCTCAGGAAGAGTACATGGAATTTATGTAGATTGGAAGGGCAGTAGAGGTGAGACCAAACAGATGGCAAGGAATATTGCGGAAGAGTTGGATTTGGAGTTT
The DNA here is from genome assembly GCA_003663525.1 of Thermococci archaeon. Taxonomy (GTDB): domain Archaea; phylum Methanobacteriota_B; class Thermococci; order Thermococcales; family Thermococcaceae; genus Thermococcus_A. Next base: position 12,539 of record QMUF01000015.1, read on the forward strand.
ATTAAAGACTAACAAAGAAGCGAAACGTTTAAAGGTTTGAAAGTACACATTTAAATATCAGTTGAACAAACTTAGCTAAGGTTTATATATGTAGAGAATGTGAAAAAACATTTAGAACTGTTATCAGATGGAGGGTGAAAAAATGTTGAAATTGATTGAAAGTGCAATAGAAAGGACATCAGCAGAAGCAACCACTGCAGTTGAGGTTCAAACACCAGCTTCTGACATTGATGAAGAGCTTAAGAAGATTTTGGAGCAAGTACAAGCAAAGATCTATGTTATTGGTGTTGGTGGCGCTGGCTGTAATACCATTAATAGGATGATGGAAGTTGGAATTCAAGGAGCAAAGGTGATTGCGGTTAATACTGATGCTCAAGATCTTTTAAAAGTAAGAGCCCATAAAAAGATTTTAATTGGTAAGGATCTCACAAGAGGTCTTGGTGCAGGAAATAACCCAAAGGTTGGCGAAGAAGCTGCTAAAGAAAGTGAAAGAGACGTTAGGGATGCTCTTGAAGGGGCTGACATGGTATTTATTACTTGTGGTCTGGGTGGGGGTACTGGTACCGGTGGTGCCCCAATAGTTGCTGAGCTTGCAAAGAAAATGGGAGCGTTAACAGTTTCAGTAGTCACACTTCCATTCACTGTTGAGGGTATAAGGAGAATCAAGAATGCGGAGTATGGTCTCGAAAGACTTAGGAAAAACAGCGATACTGTAATTGTAATCCCCAATGACAAGCTTATGGAAGTGGCTCCGAATTTGCCAATTCAAATGGCATTTAAGGTTTCAGATGAGATTCTTGTGCAAGCTGTTAAAGGAATTACCGAGCTCATCACTAGGCCAGGTCTCATTAACCTCGACTTTGCTGATGTAAGGGCAGTCATGAAAGATGGCGGCATTGCGATGATTGGTATTGGGGAAAGTGATAGTGAAAAGAGGGCATTAGAAGCCGCGAATCAAGCTTTGAACAGCCCACTTTTGGACGTGGATATTAGCGGAGCTAAGGGTGCGTTGATCAGTATTGCAGGAAGTGACGTTAAGCTTGAAGAGGCCCAACAAATAATTGAGCTCGTCACAAGCAAACTCGATCCAGAAGCGCAAGTTATTTGGGGAATTCAGCTAGATCCTGACCTTGAAAAGACAATAAGAGTAATGGTTGTTGTAACGGGAGTAAGCTCACCGTACGCTATTGTCGAAGAAGCCGAAGCACCATATTCTCTTGAAGAAGAAAGAAAGGTCGTTAAGATAGATTTGACTGAGCTTTAAAGGGCCTACTTTTTGCATTTATTTTTTGAGAGATTTTTCCTAAGTTGTGTTTGTTGATAGAAGGATAACTTTTAAATACTTTAGGAATAGTCAACTCTGAAGGTTGCGATGGGGTGTTGAAAATGGCTGAGAGTTACATGGAAAAATTTAAAAGTTTCATATCTGAGTCCAAAAGGGTTTTCCTAGTCACAAAAAAACCAGGCTGGAAAGAATACAAGCTTGCCGCTAAAATAACTGGCCTTGGAATAATTTTAATCGGTGTTATTGGAATGATTATTCGTGTTATTGGATCTTTGGTTCAAGGGACTTGAACTTGAGCGGTGGTAAAGATGAGTGAGAGTAAAATATTCGCAGTACGTGTAACAGTAGGCCAAGAGGAGAACACGGCTAAGTTGATTTACAGTAAGGCTAAAACTTACAACTTGCCTGTCCTGGCGATACTCTCACCCTCGAAGGTTAGAGGATATATATTTGTTGAAGCAGCGGAAAAAGCTGCTGTAGATGAGGCCATAAGGGGCATCAGGCATGCAAAAGGTGCACTTCCCGGCCCAATATCTTTTAGTGAAATAGAGCATTTCCTTGAAGAGAAGCCAGCTGTTAGTGGATTTGAGCCTGGAGACATTGTTGAATTAATCGCTGGCCCATTCAAGGGCGAGAAGGCCAAAGTAGTTAGAGTTGATGAGTCAAAAGACGAAATTGTGGTTGAGCTGATTGGAGCAATAGTACCAATCCCTGTAACTGTTAGGGGAGAATACGTTAGGCTTATAAGCAAACGCTCAGAGGAGTAGAGGGGTGAAGAGAATGGCAAAGAAACAAATCGTTGAGGTGTTAGTTGAAGGTGGTAAGGCTACTCCTGGTCCTCCATTGGGTCCAGCCATTGGTCCATTAGGGTTAAATGTTAAACAAGTTGTTGACAGGATAAATGAAGCTACCAAGGATTTTACGGGAATGCAAGTTCCGGTTAAGATAATTGTTGACCCAGTAACAAGACAATTTGATGTGGAAGTAGGAACACCACCAGTAAGTCAACTAATAAAGAAAGAACTTGGATTGGAGAAGGGTTCAAGTGAACCTACAAGGGCAATTGTTGGTAATCTAACAATGGAACAAGTAGTCAGGATTGTTAGAGCAAAGAAGCAGCAAATGCTTGCAGCTGCTTTAAAAACAGCTGCTAAGGAGGTTATAGGGACGGCTTTAAGCATGGGTGTCACTATTGAAGGCAAAGATCCAAGAGAAGTGCAGAAGGAAATTGATGAGGGAATTTATGATGAGATATTTGCAAAGGAAGAGTGAGGGAAAAGTTTAAAAATCTCTCTTTTTACGAATTTTTGATTTTTCCTTCCGGTTTAAATAAAAAAGTGGAGGTCGGAAAAATGGCCTTTGATAGGCAAAAAATCGTGGAAGCGGTGAAGGAGGCAAAGGCCCGGGCTAAGCCGCGTAACTTCACACAGACCCTCGAAGTGGCAGTAAACCTCAAGGATATTGATCTTAAAAAACCTGAGAATAGGTTTAAGCTTGAGGTTATTCTGCCACATGGTCGTGGGAAGGAACCAAAAATCGCGGTCATCGCTGATGGTGCCGTTGCCGAGGCGGCTAAAAAGCTTGGGCTTGATATTATTAGTGGTGAGGAATTAGAAGAATTGGGGAGCAATCCAAGGGCTGCGAGGAAAATAGCAAAGAACTACGACTTTTTCATTGCGGCTGCCCCATTGATGCCAAAGATTGGTAGGTACTTAGGTAGGTACTTGGGTCCAAGGAATAAGATGCCTGTTGTAGTCCCACCAACAATAACGGATCTTACCCCGTTTGTTGAGAGACTTAAAAAGACAGTTAGAATACAGCTTAAGAACAATCCAGTAGTACATGCTCCGGTTGGAACAGAGTCCATGGAAGATGAAAAAGTTGCTGAGAACGTTGAGACAGTGCTAAACGCAATAATAGGAAAGCTTGAGAGGGGAGAAAACCAACTCAAGTCAGCATACATCAAAACAACAATGGGCCCAGCTGTAAAAATAGAGGGGTGATATGAATGGCTCATGTTGCTGAGTGGAAGAAAAAGGAAGTAGAAGAGCTTGCCAAGCTTCTTCAAGATTATCCAGTAATAGCCCTAGTTGATGTAGCAGATGTTCCAGCATATCCTTTGTCCAAGATGAGAGAGAGCCTTAGAGATAAGGCAGTTCTTAGAGTTTCAAGGAATACTCTCATTGAGCTCGCTCTCAAAAGAGCAGCACAAGAACTTAACGACTCAAATATTGAAAAGCTTATCGAGCACATTCAAGGTGGAGCAGGCATACTTGTTACTAAGATGAATCCATTCAAACTTTACAAGTTCCTTGAAGAGAGCAAAAAACCTGCCCCGGCAAAAGCAGGAGTCCCAGCCCCAAGAGATGTTGTAGTTCCAGCAGGGCCAACACCATTATCCCCCGGACCTCTTGTTGGTGAGATGCAAGCGTTAGGAATTCCTGCAAGAATTGAGAAAGGTAAGGTATCAATACAAAAAGATACAGTTGTATTAAAGGCAGGCGAGATTATAACTCCCCAGCTGGCTAATATACTTAACCAGCTTGGAATTGAGCCCCTTGAAGTGGGACTTAAGTTACTTGCTGCATACGAGCACGGAATCGTTTATACACCAGAAGTACTTGCAATTGATGAGGAACAATACATCAGTATGCTTCAACAGGCTTATGTGCATGCATTCAATCTCTCCGTTAACGTAGTATATCCAACAAAGCAAACAATCGAGGCAATTATTCAAAAGGCATTCCTTGGCGCAAAGAACGTTGCAGTGGAAGCAGGTTACATTACCAAGGAGACTGCTGGAGACATACTTGGCAAAGCCTTCAGAATTGCATTGTTTATAGCTCAAGAGTTACCAGAGGAGTTGCTTGATGAGAAGACCAAAGAGCTTTTAAACCAACAAGCACAAGTTATAGCGGCTCAGCCTCAGCCAGCTGAAGAGGCTGAGAAGAAGGTTGAAGAAGAGGAAGAAGAAGAGGAGAAAGAGGAAGAAGAGGCTCTCGCTGGGTTGGGAGCCTTATTTGGTTAATGCGCATCTAATAATGGGAAATAAAGATAACTTGGAGGTGCAAAAGATGGAGTATGTATACGCTGCTTTATTGTTACACGCCGCTGGTAAGGAGATAACTGAAGAAAGCATAAAGGGTGTCCTTCAGGCTGCTGGTGTAGAAGCTGATGATGCAAGAGTGAAGGCTCTCGTTGCAGCTCTTGAGGGAGTTAATATTGAGGAAGTTATTGAAAAAGCTGCAATGCCTGTTGCAGTTGCAGCAGCTCCAGCTGCAGCTCCTGCAGCTGAGGCTCCAGCAGAAGAAGCTCCAGCAGAAGAGGAAGAAGAGGAAGAGGAGAAGGAAGAAGAGGCACTCGCTGGACTTGGTGCACTCTTCGGCTGAACTCCCTTCTATTTTCTCCTTTCACTTATATTTCTATGTAAAACTATTTTTGAAATTCTTGTGGCATGATAATAATACTAATTTAACTATGAAAATTGAAGAGAATAGAACTTATCTTATTTTTCTTTTTGAAAGCTTTAAGTTTTGACTGCCTTGGTAACTACCACGATAAGGGTTGCTTGAGGGTTTCTCAAGGCGATGGAATGCTATTTGTACGAACCGCTCTTCATAATGGAGTACTACTTCTTCTTCAGAACTATTGAAC
>QMUF01000016.1 GCA_003663525.1 Thermococci archaeon
CACTTATGAGCATAGTAGCACCTCCAAATAAAAATCAGAAGGAATAATTCCTTCTACTCCAAAATTCCTTTTTCCTAAATGGGTTCCAGTTCTTTAAAGGTCTGTAATATCCGACTATCCTGCTCCATATCTCGACATCCTCACTTCCACAGCGCGGACAGTGAGTGTGTAAACCTGTTGTTGAGTGAGCACACTTGTTGCATACTGTCACAGCGGGAGTATAGCTCCAGTAAACCAACTCGGTCCTCATCAGTCTCTTGGTAAGCTTTGCAAGTGCCTCAGGGTCTGGTTCCTCTCCAAGGAATATATGCATCATCACGCCTCCTGTAAAACTCTTTTGACCCCTGCTCTCCACCTTTATTCTGGCCGTCAGCTCTAGGGCTCCATAATAAGGAGCTATGCTGGTTGAGTATATTGGGTTCTCCAAGTCACTGAGGTAATCCCCAAGTTCGGGAAATTCCCTTAGGTCCTTTATGGCAAGTTTTGCTGCAGCGCTCTCTCCTGGAACCTCCTCAACATTCCAAGGAATTCCACTTTCTTTCATCCATTCATGAGCTTTCATGGTTGCGAATTCTACCATTCTTTTCATAAGCTCTGCAGCCTCTTTCCACTCTTTTCTCGTTCCTTCGAACCATAGAGAGGGATTCCCAAGATAGATTGCTGCAGCTTCGGGCAGTCCTAAAATTCCTATCGTGTTGAAATAACTTAGGGGAAATTTCTCAAGGTATATTAGAAGCATTTGATACATGTTATGATAATTACTTATCAGCCTAATGTAGCGATTCCTAAACCACTCCGTTGTGCTCTTAGCCGTTTCAAGTACCTTTTCGTATTCCTCCCAGAACTCGTCGTTATCTTTGGATTTCAGTGCTATCCTAGGAAGGTTTATGGTGGTGACGTTTATTGATCCCGTGACGTCTGGCATTGCCCATAAACCACCAAAACGTTGTTTTTCAAGTATTTCAATTGCTTCTTCCTCCATGTTCTTTTCTCCTATCCCAAAGGCGAGAGAGAGCTCACTTTTATCAATTGTTAATCTGCAACACATTGCATAGCTTGCATCAGGGTCAACGACCTTTGTGTTGAGCCAGTAAAAGCTTCCCATCCTTGCGGCAGTCGTGAATATCGCCTCGAATATCTCTGAATCATCCCAAAGCATCTTTGCCGTTGTCATGAGCGTTGGGATTGGGAATGTAAATGGCTGTCTCTTTTCATCACCATGTTGCAGTACCCTAGCCAATGCCACCACAAACTTTTTCGCCTCTTCCTCATACTTGCCCAGTGGCGCCACCCTCTTGCCATCATATATGGCATAATCTCCATCCAGCATTTTCTTTGGAGCATCAAGGGTTATAGTAAAGTTCGTGAAGGGCGTTTGCATGCCTATCCTAGATGGATAGTTCAAATTGAAAATCAATCGCTGTATCTGCTGTTCTACCTCCTTTTCATTTAGCTTATCTTTACTTATGAAAGGCCCGGCATACCATTCCACACTTGAGAGCGCTTGAGCTCCTGAGAAATAGTGCTGCATGGTTATGAGGTAGTTTGCCACATGATCCACAAAGGTATCAAAATGTCTTGCGGGTCTGGATGCTATTGTGGGGGTTTTTAAACCCCTCTCTAAAATCTTAGCAATGCTGTGCCCCGTGCAGTAGGGGATATACAAGCTGTAAGGCAGCTTGTGAATGTATATGTGACCTTTGTAATGGCTCATCAAGTATTCTTTTGGTATTAACCTTATGTACTCCATTAGCGTCTTTTCCATCACAAATGCAAAGAAGCCCGTTGGGCCTGGATATCTATTTGCATTCTCCAAAACATCAAGAGTGCTCCATTTTGCGTACTCCTTGACAATATCTTGGTTTGCCTTTAACTCCTCTGCCATATCGTTTCACCATATTGGATATTTTATCCAACTGAAAGTATGGAGAAACAATAAAAATACTTTTCCCTTGTTACTGTCGGATAAGTGACAATGATCTAAAAGAAAGAGGAATAAAATGGCAGAGTAATTTAAATATAAAAATATATATCATCAGAAGCGAGTCTCAGTAGCTACTTGACTGCATCAATCAGCATACTTATTATCGGTATTTTGTCAAAATCATGTCAACATATTTGTCATTCGTTGTATAAGTGAAAGTGCAATGCCAATTGGATTAGGATTAAACACTTCATCAACAGCGAGCAATGTATGACGATGGGAAAGCTTTTATCCATCCGACTTCCCCCGCCCTGAAAGGCAAGGCTTTCAACAGAAAAAATCAGGGATTTTTAAAACGGCAGAATTAACTACACTTGACTAGGCCCTTCCACCAACCCATGACCCGCACCCATAGTACGGCCCATAAATATTTAGGAGATTAGAAAGCGATTTACAGGTTAAACTTTGAGAAGCAATAAAACAAAGTTAAATAAAAAGCTCATAATTTCCCGTCTCCCTAAGCCATTCTCCATACTTGACGAGGGCATATATTGCATCAACACCATCTTCGACAGTTTCAAAAACCGGCACTCCACTTTTTTCTATCCTCCTCGCCATCTTCTCTGGAAATTCACCACCAGGGGCCACAAAAACTATCGGCTTTCTATACTTTTGCATTTCTCCCACTTTTTCTACAATGCCTTCACCTAAAGCGGGGCTCTGGAAGAGGGCAATAACAACGAGAGCATCAACATTTTCATCCTCTAAAGCATAGCGCATTGCAATTTCATACCTGCTTGCTGGAGCATCGCCGATGACATCTATCGGGTTCCTGTAGCTCATGTGTCTCGGAAGCCTTCCGGCCTTGACGTCCTCCTCAAACTTTCTCATTGTCTCCTCGGTCAGTTCGGTCATCTTGAGGCCCCTTTCGAGCAGGCCGTCACTCATCATAACTCCGGCCCCACCACCGTTGGTAACTATTGCTACTCTGTCTCCTTTTGCCGGCTTCTGCACCGCTAAAGCTTTAGCATAGTTGAAGAGTTGCCTCATACTCTTCGCCTCTAAAATGCCGGTTTGTTCAAAAGCGGCTTTATAGATTGCATAGCTCCCTGCAAGGGATCCCGTGTGACTTGCGGCAGCTTTTGCTCCCGCCTCAGTTCTCCCGCTCTTGAGGATAACGACGGGCTTCTTGAGAGTGCCCCTTCTTGCCGTTTCAAGAAACTTCCTCCCATTCTTGACACCCTCTATGTAGCCCGTTATGACTCCGGTCTTCTCATCGTCGCCGAGGTACTTCATGAAATCGCTTTCGTCGAGATCCGCCATGTTTCCGAGGCTTATGAACTTGCTCATGCCTATCCTATGGTTGGCGGCCCAGTCGAGGATAGCCGCTCCAAATGCGCCGCTTTGACTCATGAAGGCAATCTTTCCAAAGGGTGGCCTTGCCTGCCTCTCCGGTGGATTGAAGTTGCAGTCGAAGCCGTTCTCGAGGTTTGTCACACCGAGACAGTTTGGACCGACGAGCCTTATTCTCCACTTCCTAGCGCGCCTGACGACCTCCTCCTCGAGTTCACTCTTTTCTGCCTCTTTAAAGCCCGCCGAGATAACAACGGCGCTCTTAACCCCTTTCTCGCCACACTCATCTATGACGGCGGGGACGAACTTGGCTGGAACGGCTATGACTGCGACGTCGATATTGTCGGGTATCTCTTTGATGCTCCTGTAGACCTGGAACCTCTTTCCGTTGACTGCCATTTCACCACCCTTGACGTTGACAGCGTAGATCTTTCCGCTGAACTTAAGCGTTATCGAGCGCATTATTGCGTTTCCAACCTTTTCGGGCATGTGGGAAGCGCCTATGACAGCGACGCTCTTGGGATAAAATAGTACATCCAAGCTTTTATCCATACTCATTTACGTCACCTCCAAAATTAGTTGGATATTTTATCCAGCCTTTGGACTTTACATTTATAAAGGTTTTGTTCGAGTGGAGGAAATTCTAAAAGTATTTAAAAGCTGAAAGAGAGTAAATCCTATGAAATGTACCGTCAAAAGACACCAGAAATGTAATAAATGCCAAAAATCAGCAAACTCTAGGCACGGGATCTCCAACAGGTGACTCTAAGAATCTCTTTCCACCTATACCCGTCTCAAGAAGAACCTTTCCAATATATTGGTTGGTTACTTCCCCTATTATGGCCGCTTCCCTTCCAAGTTTGGTCTTTCTCATAGCCTCCAGGGCATCTTCAGCAAACTCTCTCTCAACTATCATTACAACTTTCCCTTCATTTGCCACTTCATAGGGGTTTATGCCGAGCATATCACTTGCAGCCCTTACTTCAGACCTCACTGGGATATCACTCTCCCTTACAAGGATTCCAATGTTGCTCTTTCTTGCAATCTCATTCAAAGCATTGCTTAGGCCACCTCTGGTGGGGTCCTTCATTGCGTGGATATGCTTCCATCCTATGACTTTTGCAACGCTCTTTACAACTTCCCATATCGGTGCCACATCACTTTTCAGCTCTGTTTCAAAGCCTATGCCTTCTCTATGACTCATTAAGGCTATCCCGTGATCTCCCACAGTACCGCTTATTAAAACAGCATCCCCTATTTTTGCCCCTGAATCAGTTATTGGTCTCTCAGCAATTCCAATTCCCGCGGTGATTACAAATATTCCGATTTTATCTTCCACAACTTTTGTATCTCCGGTCACTATCGGAACGGGCACCTCTTGAGCGGTTTCATTCATTGATTTTAAGATCCTCTCAAAATCCTCGCCATCGAACCCCTCCTGAATTATCATTGAATTCGCTAGAGCCAAAGGCTCCGCTCCCATGACGGCCAAGTCATTCACCGTGCCACTTACTGCTAGTCTTCCCACGTCTCCTCCAGGGAAAAATAGGGGCTTAACTGTATGACCATCTATGGTGAATACTAAATGTTTCTCTCCAAAAGGAATTGTTGCCCCGTCATCCAAAGCCTCTAACCCGATTCCACCAGCCGAGTTCAGGGTTACATTCTTTAAAATGACCTCTTTAATGAGCTCCTCCATTAATTCGCCGCCAGCTCCATGTTCCAGCTTAATTTTCATAAATTATCACCCTCTAAGCTTGATTCTGTTTATGCTTTGCCTGGTCTTTATAACCAACAGATAGTTTAAATACTTTCTGAAAGAGGCATTTTTAAAAGTCATTTTAAGCCTCGTTTTTAATCCATACTCGAAGGAGCAACCTATAAAACAGATATGTAGAAACCAGAGGATAAATTAAACTCAGTAAGTGGGCGCCATAGTATGAAACATAACCAAGATATGGGAGAGAAAAGAGGAGTTTTCCTATTATATTTTCTCTGTTCACGTACCAAGCGTCGGCATATCTTCTGTTGTCCCCTTTTGTGATGTAAACAATTTGGCCTTTTTTCTCTTTTATATCTATTACTCTATGGAGTACTTTGTATTTCTTTTTCGAAAGTTCTACCTCATAAAGAATGACATCGCCAATCTTAATATCACTCTCTGGAGAGACTATCACTAAGGAAAATGGCCTTATCATTGGTTCCATGGAATCTGTTAGAACCACCACACTTTTGAATCCGAGCAAATGAAGAGGAATGAACAGTATCAATGCAAAAAATAGAATATAGGTCAAGAAGCTTTCCAAGAAGTTTCTCATTCTTCACACCTCAAAAAATTAAAAGAGATTAAAGAAGTCATGGGCCTTGGACAACAACGGCGACATTTTCTACTTGGCTTATTTGAACTTGGGTTGGAAAGTTTATTGATAGAGTTGTACCCATTGGAAGATTAACACTTAGAGTATAACTCCCAACTGCAAGTAGATTACTTGAGTTATCATAAAGCTTCACATAAATTGTTGAGCCTGCTGAAATGTCCTTATCAAATGAAACCTCTACTCCAGTTATATAATCCGGATTAGTACTGTTAAGCAAGAATTTAATATTTCCATTATCCACAGGAGAAGTCACCGGAGCAGAACCTTCACCAATGTTCTGAACGTTTAGGTTTATTACTGGGACTGCCAAGGCGGCATTTACCAACAAAAATGCAAGCGCCGATAATATTACCAACACTCTCTTATTTCCGCTTAACAACTTCATTTCTTTCATTCTATCACCTCCCCGTTGTTTAACAGAATTATGCTGAATAGATTCCTTTAAAAATTTATCCAACGACAAATAGTAAGAAACCAACGATTTATATTAATAAACATCCCAAAGCATCATTTAACTACTTAAACCAAAAATTGTCAAAAGGTTTATAACGGTAGAAAAACGCCAGATATGTGGGAAAAATCATGAAAAGGAGCATATTAGCTTTTATGATTTTCGTACTTTTATTGCTATGTTCTCTTGGTTTTTCCTATACTTATATCCACCTAGCTTCTCAGCAACTTGGAGAAGGGAGAGTTTATATATGCAAACTTCCAGTTAATTTGTTACTTTTTGAAGCAAATAAAGAGTACCCCACAAAGATCCTAATAGACCCACAAACAGTGCCACTCTGGAATAGAAGGGGGAAAGTGTATGTAACTTCAGATGAAAATGGCACCAACCCTCTATATTACTGGGTCGAAAACTCTACTACAGTTCTAGTTAGCGTTCCTCCAACTAATGATACAACCACTAAAATCTTCATCTGGTACTGTGCTCTTGAGAACCCATATCAAGAATATGAGAACAATACAAAGTTCTTGGAGATTCACGAACTCCCATATTCTCTTGAGAACACTACAGTATACCTCAAATTCAAATAAAAAAGAGTTAAAGTATGAGATCTTCTCTGGTTAAATACCCCTCTAAGTAGAGGCCTCCAAGGAACGCCTGACCAACATTTATGCCGTTGTCCCCTCTTGGCACCTTGTGGGTAGTGTAAAACCTGAGATTATTGCTTTCTACTATCTTTCTAATAGTTTTGACGATCAGCTCGTTGTAAGCCACTCCACCGCTGAGGGCTACATTTTTAATACCGAACTCCTTGGCTTTCTCAACCGTTACTTCTCCAAAGGCCCTCCCCAAAGCCAAGTGAACGGAATACGCAATATCTGCAGGGTTTGCTTTGCTTTCCAAAGCCTGTCTAAAGAGTTCTTCAATCTTGAGCTCTTCTCCCTCAACTGGAACCCTGAATCCTAGGTCATTCTTTCCTCTAAACGCGACACATTCAAGCTTCATTGCAGGTTCTCCCTCGTAAGTCCGTTTATAGGCAACATTAAGAAGAACAGCGAATGCATCAAGAACTCTTCCCGTAGATGATGCATAACTAACGTTTATATCCCTGGCAAGCTGATTTAGAATAACATTGAACTCGACCTTACCATACCTTAAATTATCAATGGCCCTTGGACAGCACCCTTTGACAAGCTCTTCTATCTCTTCCACACTGTATATCTTGTTTAAAATACCAACCAGGGCCCTAAGTGGGTAATAACTAGCTAAATCACCACCAGGAAGAGAATAGTAACTAATGTGCGCCAGCCTTTCAACGTCTTCATAACTGAGGTAGATAACTTCCCCACCCCAGGTGTGCCCATCGCTTCCGTAACCAACGCCATCCAGAGCTATGCCTACAACTCCATCAAGTTTATTTTCGACCATTACAGAGGCAACGTGAGCATAATGATGTTGAACTTGAAGGAACTCCACCCCTTCCTCTTCCGCTATTTCCATGGCGAGCTTTGTAGTATTGTAGAGGGGATGCAGATCAGCGACAATTAAGTCCAAGTTTTTAACTCTGAGAATCTTCTTGAAGTGCGATATAGCTCCCCTCATAAACTCCAGCACTTCAACCTTTGACGTGTTTCCTATGTACTGACTTGGATAAACCTTGGAATTCTTTGCAATGCCAAAGGCATTCATGAGTTCTGCACCAACTGCTAGTCCATTATACTCAAATGGAATCTCAATAGGTAATGGCACAAACCCTCTGCTTCTTCTTATTACAGCTCTCTTTCCATCGACAAATCTTATCACGCTATCATCGGTTCTGTTGAGTATTTTCCTATTGTGAAGAAGGAAATAATCGGCCAGTGTTTTCAATTCTCTAAATGCCGTTTCATTATCTATGGCCATTGGCATTCCGGGATAATTTGCTGAGGTCATGACATAAACCGGGCTCTTTGAGTAGTGGAAAAGTATATAGTGGGTTCCTGCATAGGGTAGCATGACCCCTATTGTTGGAAGCCCTGGAGCCAGGGTCTCTGGTAGTGGGAAGGGCTCCTTCTTTCTCAGGGCCACTATGGGTTTTCTATAGCTTGTGAGTTCTTCTCTTTCAATCTCACTAACTATAGCAAAGTTCTCTATTGTTTCCAGATCTTTGGCCATTATTGCAAAGGGCTGTTGCGGCCTTAAGATTCTTTTCCTGAGCTCTCTTAGTGTCTCTTCATTGGTGGCATCGCACGCTATGTGAATTCCACCAATGCCCTTTATGGCCACTATATAACCCTTATCTATTAACTCTGCAGCCCTTTTTAGAGGATCACCTGTTATCTCTTCCCCCTCATTGGTGTAAAGACGATAACTTGGCCCACACACAGGACAGCAAACTGGCTCAGCGTGATATCTTCTATTCAGCGGGTCCTTATACTCGCTCTCGCAGTAATCACACATATCAAATTCTCTCATGGTTGTGTTAATTCTATCATAAGGGAGATCTTCGATTATAGTAAATCTAGGCCCACAGTTGGTACATACTATGAATGGATACATATAGCGCTTATCCGACGGGTCAAAAAGCTCTCTGAGACAATCATCACATATACTAACATCCGGAGGTATAACTGAATCGCCCCCTTCCCCACCGTTAGAACTCTTCTCAATGTAAAATCTATCAAAGCCTTGAAGTGGAAGTTCCTTTGTTTTTATCTTTTCCACCTTCGCTAGAGGAGGTGCCTTATCCTTAAGAGCTTTTAAAAACGCCCTTATATCCCCCTCCTTACCTTCAACAACAATCTCAACTCCCGCATCACCAAGATTTTTAACATATCCTCTCAAGCTGTGTTTATGAGCGATTCTATAGATGAAGGGCCTGAAACCAACTCCCTGAACGATTCCCTCAACGCGAATGTGATAGGTTTTCACTCCTCTCACCTATGTCAAAATCGAAAAAAAGGCATTTATACCTTTTCAAAACCAAAAGTTAAAAACTAATGAAGAGTTTTTAACCCAAGGTTGCTAGGCTAAAGGTTTAACCAACAGAAAGACTAAAAAGATCAAGAAGGATATTTAAATGTTGTATCTACCTGTGTATATCATCGTAGTCTACGATGTGAACGTTTCTCGAGTGAATAAGGTGAAAAAATTCTTAAGACAGCATTTAATCTGGGTTCAAAATAGTGTCTTTGAAGGGGAAGTTACACTGGCCGAATATGAGAGAATTAAAAAAGGAATTAAGGAACTTATTGATGAGAATGAAGACTCTGTGATTATTTACGAACTAAGAGGAAAACCAAAAAGAGAGAGCCTCGGGAATAGAGAAAATCCAGTTGAGGACATCATCTAGAGCATATTGATTTGAAAATACAGTTTTTACATTCCCATTCAAACCGTGGTTTTGGATCTTTAGGGAGTTCTCCATTTTCCATGGATTCAATGAGTTTAATAATCCCCCTGGCTCTCTTCAAGAACTCCTTAAAGGCCCTTGAATCCTTTTTGATCTCCAGCTTTTTCCATGGTATTAACTCATTATGGCGAAATATCCAGAGATGCCCAAATTTCGCACCAGGGAGCATATTTAGATACGCATTCAACTGCTCTGTATAAGCGTTCAACACGCTCTCCTCATCGACCTCATCCAGATTCTCGGGAATCTTCTCATAAGACCAGTCACTGAGGAACTTAAACTCGAACACGTGCTCCCCTATTACAAGATCGGTCCTACCAGTTAGAAGCCATCCCTCCCCTAACTCATATGAGACTTCTTTTTCTATCTCAGGAGTGGCCTCAATATCACCCTGCAGATATGACCATGAATCCTTGATAAGCCCTAAAAGGCCCATGTGGAGTACCTGGCCTAGTATCCTTTCCTTATTTTTCTCTCCAAAAAATCTAACGTCGTATCGAGCGGTTAGAGCTGCTTTCAAAGGGCAGAAAGAAACAGAAGTCACTCTGATAGTTCTTTTAGGTCCTCTTATATTTCCATACTTAAGGAGGTTTTCCAGTCGCTTTCCAAACTCTTCTATGTTCTCCACCCCCTAAAACCACACCATCAGCGGCTCATACTTTTGGCTCTCAACGAGGTGCTTAATTAATTTATATGCTTCAAGTCTTATTAGCCTTTGCTTGGTGACGTTTTTCTTTAGTCTTGGATGCCTCACACTCTTTCTCATTTCTTCATTAATTGCTTCCAAAACGATCTTTTTGCCCTCCTCGTTGAGTAAAACTCCATTCAAATCATCCCTGAAATGGCTCTTCTTAATTATACCTTGCTTGACAAGTCTATTGGCCACGCGGTCAGCAATTATTGGCTTAAAAATCTCACTGAGATCAAGTGCAAGGGAAAACCTCCTCTCACCAGGTTCATGTAAATAGCTAATGGTTGGACTTAATTGAGTGTTGTAGAGCTCGCTAACTATTGTTGCATAAATCCGAGAATTGAGAAAGCTTATTAATGCATTCATCTCATTTTGAGGAGGCCTTCTTGTTCTCTTCACAATTTTGAAGTCTTCAGGAAGGGTTTCATCCCACAAAGCATAATACTCCTGCCTTATCCTTGCCTCAACGTTCATCACTTCTGAAATTTTCTCTACAGCTTCAAGTTCATTTAAGAGTTCATTGAAAGATGCTTTCATGCCCCATTTCTTCAGATTTTTCTCCATGTTCTTGGCTCCACCGACTACGAAAAGCTTTGCCAACTTGAGTCTCTTTTCTCTGTCAAGATAGTGCTTGGCTTGCTTAATAAGCAGATCTCCAGAATTAAGGCTCTCCCTTGGATAAAATGAGCCATCATAATAGCCATAGTGATTGAAGAAGTGAACTGCTACTCCCTTTTGGGCTAAGAAGTGTAAAGCTTGGGATGTTATAGTAATTTTTCCATAAACATAGATATCGTAAATGCCCTCAATTGCCAAAGGCTTTTTCCCTTGAGCATTTTCAAAATACAAGGTGTTTTCTCTTCTGAAGAGAGCCCCATCTGAAAGTAGGGTGAGGGACTTCTTTCTCATAGTATCACCAGCTTATAATCTTTCCAACACCACATTCCACATAATCCGGCCCAAACTCCTCCGCAAAAATGTGCTCTGCCCTGCTTCCAGTACAGTGGCAAGGCATGAGTTTTTGAACTCCCAGCTTCTTGAGGCTTGTAGCTATTGCCCTAACTTCTCTTTCTGACGCTCCAAATAGATGAAAACCTCCAACAACCAAGTAAACATTTTCTCCTGTTATGTTCTCTGCTCTCTCCACTATCTTGACTACTCCAGGATGGGAACACCCAGTTACCACAACCAAACCTTTTGAAGTCTTCAAAACGAGAGCCTGCTCCCCTACTGGAAACATCACTCCAGTAGTGTAAGTATCCTCCAAAATTTCTCTTGGATCATCAATTTCAACTACTTTTGCCCCGAAGCTCCGAACTTTCTCTTTAAAACTCTCTGGGAAGATAGCTGGGAGAACTACTGTCACATTGGGATTCTCTCCTAAAATTGCCCACAGTCCGCCTGTGTGATCTCCGTGAATGTGAGACAGAAAAACATATTGGATTGAGTTTGGGTTAATGTTAAGCTTCTTCATGTTGGCCAGCAGAATTTCACCGTCACCGCCGGTGTCAAGGAGAATTGTGTGGTTTTTGAATTTCACAAGGGCAGCAAAGCCCCATGCGCTTTTAAAGCCGCTCAATGCTTTGTTGTCATAAACAATGATTATTTTGTTCCCACCAGAATACCCCTCTTGCTGTCTAGTTGAATTTTGCTGTCTGAATAAAGGAATGAAAGCCAAGATGAGAAGCAGTATTGCCATGAGGATTAGGGGAAGCTTTTTCATATTATCACCTCAGACCCAACAAAGTTCATAATACGCACATTTTTTACACTTCTTTGTTTTTACAGGTTTTGGTGGAGCAGGAAGAGATTTTATTCTCTCAACTTCTTTTATAGCCTCTTCAACTTCCTTTTTTCTGCCTTCTAAGGTTATCTCTTTGGTTTCTCTGAGCTTTGGATAGTTGAGAATGGCTTTTGCTCTAATGCCGAGT
Organism: Thermococci archaeon; assembly: GCA_003663525.1. Taxonomy (GTDB): domain Archaea; phylum Methanobacteriota_B; class Thermococci; order Thermococcales; family Thermococcaceae; genus Thermococcus_A. The sequence goes on from QMUF01000016.1 coordinate 12,120, forward strand.
CTTTTGAGATAATAGAGATAATAGAGGGCCTGCATTTCATGGGCCTTTTCCATTGATTTGCCCTTTTTGACTTCGTGGACTTCGATGATGTCTCCTTTTTTGATGAAGTCGATGCTAATTGGGCCTATCTTAATGTTTTTCTCTTCACCAAAGTAGCTCTTTTCATGGAGGAATTTTCCTAAATCTACCCATTCACTTTCCTGTTCCATCGTGATCCCATGAGAAAAATACCAGAGCTTAGTTGGGCAGATGAAGAGGTAGTTTATTTCTGTGCCACCCACCCATAGACGCTTCTCAAAGTATCTCTCATCCACTACCGAACCTCCACAACAACCAGTGCCCCATGAAGGGATCACTTACTTCATACGAGCCGTTAATTCTGTGTACAAGCTCTTTTTCACGTAATGCTCTCACGGAGTATTGCACTTGAGATGCAGAGCTAAACCCATATTTGATAAGAAAATTAGTAGAATAGAGGTCTTTCTCCCCCCTAGCAATCGCCAGTAGTACTTTTTTCTGTGAAAGAGGTAGAGAATCCCAGATCTCAATATAACTCGCCTCACTCTCAATAACTAGCCTTGAAAATGCCTCCTCTACATCTTTTAGTGTTAAGGATCCTTTGAGTTTCCCAACGTACCAAAGCTCATGGCAGAACTTTTGTGTATAATACGGATGCCCATCAGTGAGCTCGAGGATTCTATCTACGATTTCCTCATCCATAGAGACCTCTGTAATGCGAAACTTCTCCAGTATGAACTCCTTGAACTCCTCACGAGGTATCTTTCTCAATACAAAATGCTTTCCAAAGTTATAGAATGGACTCTGGGCTAAACGGAAAATCTTTTCCATCATGCTCCTTTTGCTTCCGATGAAAACATAGGTAACGTCTTTATGCCACTGGAATTCGGAGCGCATCTTTTTTAGGATACGCTCCCCAAGTTCTGCTATTTCTTGGAATTCATCAAAAACGACTACGACATGCTTTTTGGAATGCTCCGCAAGTCGCTGTGGGAGCTTAAGACTTTCCTCAAAGGCTCTTTCTTCTTCCCCTATTGAGAATTCAATCTCAATGTTATTCCCTAAACGTATCTTTGGAGTAAGTGATCTAAAAAGCTTCTTAACACCCTCCAAAATGTCTTTAGTTTTCCAATGCCGTATGGCTTCTGATGCAATCTTCTCTGCAAGCTCTTTTTTTGTCAGCACTCCATAGCAGTCTATCCAGAGAGATACCACTTGGTCTTCAAGCTCAAGCAAAGCGTTGTAGACAAGTGAGCTTTTTCCAAACCTCCTTGGGGAGTAAAGTATGATGTTTTGACCACTAAGCATATCAGTTTTGAGTTCTTCGAGCTCTTTTTTTCTGTCTGCGAAGTTTTCTCTATCGACAGGCTCCCCATATATAAATGGGTTCTCCATTATAGTCTCACCTATAATAGATTTACCTATAATAATTTTTATACTTTTTGCTATAATTATTGTTATAGTTATTGTTGCTATAGTTTTGAATGTAATTTAGGTGCTTAGAGCATATCTCCCTCCATACCTAAATCTTTATTAGTAACCTCATCAACACCATATTCCCATAACTCTTCAACTGTCGCCTCTTCTCGTCATCCTAAAACAACAGGATACCCTTTGAACGTAGTGTTGTAAAGTGTTTTTTGGAGATTGAAGTCCTTGGATACAAACCATATTGGCACGTTAACTGAGAACTCTTGGAGTATCTTCTTAAGCTCCCATTTGCCAACAGCATAACCAACTCCCTGAGAAAGTTTTTCCTGGATTTTGAGCCAACCGAGCTTGAAGTTCTCAGAATCGCTCAGCATTTCTCCAAACTTCTTCACAGTTTCATTATACTCCTACTGTGCCATAAGTGCGGTACCACAAAGTACATTCCACCCATTTGACAGAAAACGCTCTGGGCCTCGCTCTGCTTTTCGAGAGTAAGGTAGTCGAGTTTTTTGAGGAGTTCATTGATTTCTTTTATGTATTCTTTAGGGGGCTCCTCAATCTTCTTTCAATTCTTCTAAAGTCTTATTGAAACTTCAACGCCCATCGTAGAGATAGCAGAAGCATTTATCTTTCAATTCTTTTAAAGTCTTATTAGAACCTTGGTTCACACACAGGGCGACAAACTGGCTCAGCATGATATCTTCTATTCAGCGGATCCTTATACTCACCTTCAGTAATCACACGTATCAAATTTAACATATCCTCTCAAGCTATGTTCGTGAGCGATTTTATAGATGAGGGATCTGAAGCCAACCCCTTGGACAATTCCCTCAACATAAATGGGATAAGTCTTCACTACCCTCACCTATCCCAAAATCGAAAAAAAGGGCATTTATACCTTTTCAAAACCAAAAGTTAAAAACTAATGAAGAGTTTTTAACCCAAGGTTGGCACTGTTTATTTGAAGTTTTGGGATTGAGAATCAGAAAAAGATAAAAGGAAAGGTAAGATATTTCAAAGGGTGTAATACCCATGTACATTATAATAGTTTATGATGTGAATGTTTCTCGAGTGAATAAGGTAAAGAAGTTTTTGAGACAATATTTAGTTTGGATTCAAAATAGCGTTTTTGAAGGTGAGGTAACTTTAGCAGAATATGAAAGAATTAAAAATGGAATTAAAGAGTTAATAGATGAGAGTGAGGATTCAATTGTAATCTATAAACTAAGGTCAAGCCCAAAAAGAGACATTATAGGGGTAGAGAAGAACCCATTGGATGACATACTCTAAGGAGGCTCTTAGATGGAAATTAACATGATAATTGGCAGCTCTATAATCATGGGGGCATATATTACTATGGTATACCTTGTATTAAAATCAAAAAAGACTATTGAGAAGCTGGCTCGGGAGAAAATTAGAGAAAGAAGGGCCCGTCATGTAAAGAAGGTGAAAGCGACAAGGAAAGTTCATCATATCTCCAATATAAAAAGGAGGCCGAGATAATGGAAGAGAAAGTAAGTCTATCAAGAGGGCTATCCCTGTGTCATCTTATGATGATGGGAATGGGAATGATGATTGGAGCGGGAGTTTTTGTTGCAACTGGAATTTCCATAGGGTTCGCTGGTTCTGGAGGAATTCTTGTTGCATTTGCACTGAATGGTCTTATTGCACTTTTTTCTGCAATGTCTTTTGCTGAGCTTGCCTCGGCTTTGCCCACGGCGGGTGGAGCTTACACTTACATAGATGAAGCTTTCAAAGGCGTTGTTGGCTTTCTTTCGGGTTGGATAAACTGGTTTGCATTGATAGTAGCTGGAAGTTTATATGCAATGACGTTTGCCACTTACACTATCTTCCTTCTTAAGGAAACTCCACTCTTCTCTTTTTTCCACATTGCTCCATCTACAGCGGAAGAGATTCTCGTTATTGCTATTGCATTATTCTTTATAGCTATTAACTACAAAGGAGTTTCTGAAACAGGAGACGTGGAAAATATAATAACTATTGGTCAGATGTCAACTCTATTGTTTATAGGAATCTTTGCCATCTTCTTTACACTCTTGCATCCAGAGAGGCTTTCTCATTTCTCTGAATTCATCCCAAATGGATGGGGCAAAGTTTTGATGGCAATGGGATTTACATATGTGGGATTTGAAGGTTATGAGGTTATAGCTCATGCCGGAGAAGAGGCCATAAATCCTAAAGAGACAATCCCAAAGGCGATTTTATACTCCGTGGTTGCAGTCACTACCACATATCTTCTCTTTGCATTTGCAGCAGTTGTGGGCATTAATGCGGATTCACTTCACATCTCAGAAACTTTTGCTGCCTTAGGTCCAATTGGGATGGGGCAGGCAATAAAAGACCTCATGCCATATGGAGGACTTTTGGTGACTTTAGCTGCGATATTCTCATCGACTTCAGCTTTAAATGCTACGATATACTCTTCAACTCGAGTGGCTTTTGCGATGAGTAGAGACCGAAAACTGCCTTCAATCCTGTCTCGTATCCATGGAACTAGAAGAGTACCTCATTATGCTCTTTTTGTATCTTCAATAATTCTTTTAGGGGTAACAGTTATGCTTCCAATTAAAGATGTTGCGGCGAGTGCTGATATAGTCTTTCTCTTGATATTCCTATTTGTAAATGCAGCGGCAATAAAGATACGAGTGGAAAGAGGAGATGAGTTGGACTACAGTTTTTTGATGCCATACTTCCCTTACATTCCGCTCTTTGCCATCTCCCTCCAGTTAATCCTCTCAATATGGATATTCCACGTAAGCCCTATTGCATGGGCAATAACAGGCCTTTGGATTGCAGTAGGCTTGCTCCTTTATGTAGCTTATGGAAGGAAAGGAGAAAGAAAAGAATTTGAGAGGGAAGTAGTCTTTGAAGAGGTTTCAGAGAAAAGATACAGGGTTCTTGCAGCAATCGCAAATCCAAAAAATGCAGAGAATATTGTTGGATATGCAGAAAAAGTGGCAGAATATAAAGATGGAGAGCTCATCCTCCTAAACGTCGTCACAGTCCCAGAACAGACACCTATTGAAGAAGCAAAGAGATTTGAACCTGAGGCATTAAAGTTGATAAGAAGTGTGAAAGATAAACTCAAAATAAAAAATGTTGAAGGGGCTGTTTATTATGCTCACAACCTCGTGAGGGGGATTTTAAGCGCTGTGAGGGATTACAAAGTAGATATACTTGTCTTGGGTTGGAAAGGTCGTCCAAGATGGAGGTATGTGCTAGGGAGTCATTTGGACAAGATAGTATGGAGCGCTCCATGCGATGTTATACTCGTGAAACCAGAGAAGGTTGAGAAAATAAGGAAGATTCTTCTTCCCTCTAATGGAGGGGTACACAGTGTAATGGCTGCCGAAATTGCGGAGATTCTCTCAAAGGCCTACAACGCTCAAGTTACAGTTTTAAATGTAAATGTAAATAATGAGGATGAGGATAGGATAAAGAGAAGGTTAAGTCATGTTTTAGAGCGCCTCTCCAGAGATAAGATTAAAATACTTGAGGGAAGGAACATTGTTGATACAGTCATAAAAGAGGCAAAAGATTACGATCTTGTGATAATTGGAGCTACTAATGAGGGTATTCTTCAAAGGCTCCTTTTTGGAGGAATTCCAGAGGAAATTGCCAGAAGGTGCAATAAGCCGGTTATACTCGTGAAGAGGGATCTTGGAATAATGTCATGGATAAATAG
>QMUF01000017.1 GCA_003663525.1 Thermococci archaeon
GCTCTTTCGTAATGGAGTTTACGTCTTTCAAATTCCTCAAACTCCAACTGAACACTCTTGACCTTAGACTTCTCAAAGATTATTTCAGGAATTTTCTTCCACTCTATGATCTCTTTCAAACACCAGACATCATACAAATCCCTTGGTCTCGTTCTCTGGAAGAGCGAGCGGACTTTCTCGACAAAGATTTCTTCAAGGGAATACACTAAGACTTCAGCATTGCATTCATCAGAGTAAGGGTGAATAATCCTCCTTTTTTCTAATGTGAGCAAGATGAGTTCGTTTTCAATTTTGGTCAAATCAATCTTGATTTTTAGTGGAGAACCCGATGTTCTTATTATTCTAAAGTATACCGTAGCTTCATAGCCATTCAACGTCTCTTTAAAGACAATGTTCTCTTCAAAACCGATACCACTTTCTCTTCTGGCAATCATAACACCTCTCAATAACTCCTCCAGTATTGTTTTCCTGTCATATTCCTCCAAAAGCGTGAAATCTAAATCATCAGAAAACCTGTAATCCCCAATGAAGACCTTTTTTATTCCGGTTCCTCCCTTTAACGCCATTTTAAGTGATGTCTTTGAAAGCCCAAACAAGAGCCAGTTCTGGGCATAATCCCTCTCCACAGTACTCTCAGGAACTTTTGCTCTTCTCGCAATTGCTTTGATTTCAAGTATCGGAATCATTCTAATCCCTCCAATTCAACATTAACTATGATCTTCCATTTACTGTCAACATGTCCCTCTCTAGGCATTGTTGGATCAAGGAGAATATAGTTTCTCGTTTTCAGCTTTGGTAAGCCAATATCTACTCCAAAATAATCACACAAGTAGCCAAGCCGTCTTATGACGGCAGAATTATTCATCCTCACTGCATACTCTCTGAGCTTTTCTGCCTCAAGCTCCTCCCTGAATGCCTTAGCAACCTCAAGTATTCCCCCACAATATCTCGGCTTATCTAAGCAGTCGATTACGGTTTTTTCTCTGTCTGTTATGGGAACTTGAAACTCCTCAATCCATGTCTTTTCAATACCGAAGTATTTCTCGAGCTTTATTCTGACGATTTTGTATCTAACCCCAAAAATTCTGAGGTCTTGTTTTTTCTTTCTTGCTGTCGTCTGGATGAATACAGTGTTGGGTATTTGTTCGGTAAAGCCGTGATAGTTGAGAGCTGACCAATAGGCTATAGTGGAAGGCTTTACAAGCAGAGAACCTATTATGAATTCATGAAGCGTGTATTCTCCTTTTTCTGCTCCCAAAGGAATTACAATGTATTTTCCCTTTTCAATTCTCTCAATCCAGCCTTTTTTCTCGAGCCTGCTAAGGAGAACTTTCAGGATGTTTTTATCAATTCCTGTTATCTTAACCGCTTCCTCTATGGTGAAGATCCTCTTTCTTGCGAGTTTGTTAAGCATTTCAATTCTCATAATTATCCACCATAGTTAACAATTTTGATAACTTTGGTGTATATTTTTGAGATTCATCCTATTAAATCTTTTGGAAATCCAACATATTCATTCAATTACCGATCAATGATACTCATCTCCATGCTTTTCGAGCTGATTCTCTCCTTACTCTGACAGGTGAGGCTTTTAAAAGAAAGTTTTGCCGTTAAGTATCATAAACCCTAAAAACTTAACGGTAAACATGAATGAACTTATGAGGAGGAGCGGAGAAATATCTGAAGCAATTGGTCTTTCAAAGCCTGCTGTAGTTGAGAGGCTAAAGAAGCTCGAAAGCCTGGGACTCATCAGAAAAGCTGGAAGAGGAGCACATGTAAAGTATACCACCAGAGCCTAAGTGGAACAAATAGTAATCCAGCTTTTTTCATCTCTCACGCCCGCTGGAGACCCCATCCGTAAGGGTGGGGAGGAAAGCGGGCTTCTCACCTCCGTTAAGTTTTTAAACACTAATGGTATACACGAGTATTGATTAAGGAGTCAATCCCAAAGGCACCCTCTGGGTAAACGGCTGTGTGGGAATGAGGCTCCAAGCGTTGCCTTGGGGAGCTGGCTCCCCTTGGCAGGGCCGCCGTCAACCGGCCTAATGTAGGGATGAATGGTTTCGACCATTATGATTCACCTGCAAGCTCCTTCCGATAGGGAGGGGTAGTTGACTAAGCGTATACATCTCTGAGTTGTCTTTCTTAAAAAGTTCAAACATCAAAGCATGCAAGGAACAGATAAACCGGGATCATTAAAGGACTAGTGAAAAAATCCTCTTTTGATAGAGTTACAATATTTTTTATTTTTCCCACCTTAACTCTCAAAGGCTTTGCATTCCTCCCCCACTTAACTTCAAAGCCAATACCATCCTTTGTTACCACATCAACTTCGCCCCCACTCCTCCAGTAGCCAACCTCATACTTTCTGGCCAAGTGCGACGCAACAACACTTTCAACAATCTTATCCTCACCCGGGCCTTCAATCAAACACCAGCGTGAGAAAAGGTGATACAAAAATGGGTCCATGAAATGAATCTTCTTCTCTTTTTTGAACTCCGGTTCCAAGGTGTTGGGATTAAAATACTGCAGAACTTCAAGGACAAAACTTTTCTCAAAAAATTCAACGTAGCTAAAAACCGTTTTATGAGAACCAACCTCAACCTCTTTTGCAATTGTGTTCCATCCTACCGGAGATGGAACCCTCTCAAGGATGGCTTTTATTATCCTTTTTGCGACACCTTCACTCTTCCCCAGCCTGATCAAATCCCCTCTGATCCAAGAGAGGTAAGTATCATAAGTCTCCTCACTTACTTTGCCTTTCTTAAGAATATCCTTCACAGCCCTTGGGAACCCACCACTCTTCAGATAAAGAACAAAAAGGTCGTACAGTTCTTCTTTCCATGGTCGTAGCTTCAAACATTTTTCAATCTCAGCAACGTCTTTAATCTTGGGAATCCTTGAGTAAAGCTCTGGCGCAGCAACTTTTACAAATTCCCTAAAGCTTAGAGGATACATGATGATATCCCTTCCTCTCCCCCTCCTTCCTGGAAAAGTTTCAACCTCACCTTTAAGATACATACTGAGAGAGCCCGTTAGAATTAGAACATCCCTTTTGAATTTCCCCATGTCAATGTAGAGCTTTATTGCTCTGAACCATTCCTTCGGAAATGTAATCTCATCCAAGAGAAAATAAGAACCCTCAATTCCTTCAATCTTCCTGAGCTCCATATACTCATCCAAAACCTCAATAAGCTCTTTATAATCGCTTAGATAATCACACCGCACATAAAATATCGCTTTGGGATCAACTCCACTATCCAAGAGCTTTTTTATAACAAGCTTTAGGAGGGTTGTCTTACCCACTTGCCTTGGGCCAAATACGAAATTTAGAGAAAATGGCTCCAGTGAGATCTTTTCAATCGCTTCCGGGATCCATCTAACCTCGCTTTCTTTCCATTTGCTATAATCTTCATCCTCCTCTATAAAGTCCCTTCCCTTCCACCATGGATTAAACTGTTCAATCATGTTGGTATTTGTATTACCAACTCTTTAAAAATATTTTGGTAATGCCATTACCGATGCTATTCATATAGCCCTTAGGGAACTCTCCACTCAACTGGGCCTTTCGAGGGCAAGAGTCTCCACAATTACCAGATCTCTTGAAACAAAAACTACCTTTAACCCACAATAGGCCCACAAATCTGTAGAACAACCGTTAACTTTTTTAACTGTTGTTCTATAAATTGAAAGATTCCTCGAATCATAAACCTCAATGAATATGTCATCAGAAAGTTCGGGCCTCTTCATTCTTCTCACTTTCAATTATGGAGACGATGGTCTCAAAAACATCATCAAAGAGCCTCGTGTACGTTCCCTGAACGAGCATATCAGCCAGAATCATTCCCCAGCTTGGAATGTAATAACCGTTGAGTTCCTTCCTAATCTTGAAGTAGAAGTCATCGTAAATGCAAACCTTAAAGGGGTAGCCTTTAGGATCTTTAAACTTCATGAGCTCTTTGAAAGTTTTTTCACTTGCATAGAGAATCCCACCTGCAGGAGTTATTACCTTGCCAAGCAGCCAGAGGGCAGAATTTCCAGAAAAGAGGACCAAATTCCTCATGTCATAATCCGGAACGAGTTTGAGGGTTATAGGACTTAGAGAATTCAATATTACCTCCTTATCCTTTGCCCACTTGAATATCAGCCCTTTTTTGTCTAAAACTACTAGCTTCCTGCTTGGCGTTGTTGTTAAATAATTCTCCTTCCGTAGAGTTCTGACAACCTGGAAGACATACTTATAGTTCATTCCTGTAATTCTGGAGATTTCGGGGATCGAGATTGGACTGCGATCAAAAATCAGGCTGTAAACTTTTTCCCTAGAAGTCGGGGGCTTCACTTTCTCCACCAAATCTACAATATCAACAAATATTTAAAAAGCTTTTGTTGATATTGATGATTTGATAGAAAGAATGATAGCTCCAGCCTCACTCATGGGGATCACCTTTTGTTTATGGCCCTTACTCGTTCATTTTGCCTTTGGAGAGAGGGACAGTCTCTCCGCAGCGTACCTGTAGATAGGATCTGAAAACCTGTAGACTCCTATGTCGTCCTTGACCACTGCGAACAGCTCACCTGTGAGGGCATCTAAGAGCCTGCTGAGGGTGTCTTTTGAGATTCCAGTTTTTTCCAGTTCCCCCCAGGTGGCACCGTAGGTTAACCTCTTAATTACTTCTCTGGCTTTTGGGCTTCTTCCCTCCAGGAAGTGCTCCAGCTCCCTCAGCGCCTCATTCACAGCTTTCTCAAATACCCTCTGCAGTGCTTCTTCATGAGATGCCCCGAGGCATCGCCTGAGTCCATAAAGGTTTAACCAGCCGGGCAGTGTCCCAAGCCTCCAGAGCGTGTCTTGAATCTCCCTTTGGGTGAAATCTACGCCACACTTCTCGAAACCCTTTCTCAAAAACTCCACGGCTACCCATTCAGGCCAGGGAGGGAGGAGTATTTCAATCGGTGGCCTTCCATAAAAACTGTCCCTGTGGGTAGCCTCGAACAGCTTTTTGATGACACCTGCGTAGGAGCCCGTAAATATTACCAGCAAGGAATCATTTTCATTAAATGCAGTGGCCAAGGCTTTTAGAAAGCTATTCACGCCCTGTTTTACATTCTGGACTTCATCGAGTATTAGTATTGTGTTCTTCAATGAAAAAAAGAGCATCCTCCAGCGCATTTTTAGCAGCAGCATTTTCTCTGAGCCTTACACCACCACCTGTGCCCCCGGCGGAAAGAGAAACCTCAGCAATATACTTGGTTAGTGTTTCAAGAATTGATTTTGGCAGTCTGCCCAGTATCTTCTCCGTAGCCTGGCGGGAGGTTTCAGTATTCCTCAGGTCAACAAAAATTACCCTGTATTTCATTTCCTCCGCAAAGGAGTTGGCACCAGCCAGTGCAAGGCTTGTTTTTCCTGCCATTCTTGGCCCAAGAATCGCCACCCAGCTTTTGGCATGAAGAGCGTTTACCAACCTGTTAAGCTCCTCAGAACGTCCAAACAGCCGACTTTTATCTTTCCTGGGTCTCTGGTCGAAAAATGATATGCCCCTCTCTACCCTGCGTCCCACTTCGATACCCCCGAACTGGTTCGGGGGGTATTGTTCATAAGTCTTTCGTTTGGGCAAGGAAAACATCGAAACTACCATCCCGGCAAAGACTACTCCAGTCCCCCTGGCAATCTTCTGCCGCTCGCTCATGAGCTCACCTTTTTAATCTATGATACCTTTATGAGCCCTTTATGATTCCTTTGAGCCCTTTAATACATAATAAGTACCCCTTCCCGTAGCCCCAATTCTCAGGAGCACAGTGCTTTACGAGTTTGGACTCTTTGAAAGGGATTCAAAAACACTTGGTATGCTTCTTGAGGATGCTGTGGCACTTTACCTTCATCTACTTGCCAGAGAGAGGAAGGCAAGACTTCACTATGATGCTCAAAAAGGCGGCGCAGACTTTATCTTGAAGAACCACTCTAAGGGAATTGTAGTTGAGGTTGGATGGGGAAAGAAAGGACTCCGTCAAGTCATTAAGACCATGAAAAAAACAGGGTTAGACCGTGGTCTCGTAATTTATAACGGCCAGCTGAAAAAGAAAGATAATGTATGGTTTGTCCCAAGAGAGCTCTTTCTACTAATGCTATAACCTTCCAAGAATTTTAAAAATAAAGGAACTGGCCCCCTCATCCAAAAGACAAGGTTTCAAAAGAAAATGAGAATCTTAAATTTAACTGAAAGCGTTCTCAAAATCTTCTAAATCCCACACAAACCAACCCTCACTTTTAAGAGCTTCCTTACCCTTCACATCCTTCGCTATTACTCCACAATGCATTTGCCAGTCTTCCAGCTTAAGGTGTTCACTCTTACGCTCCAAGTCTTTCAAAATTCCCCTCGCCCCTTTCTCGCTCAATTCCTTCCACTTTACCTCCACCAACAGGCCTTTTTTCTCCCTCTCATTCAATGCAACGAGATCAATTTCCTCGTTTTTATGCCACCACTTTCCAATCTTCGTAAATTTAAACGGCAGCCTTCCATGCTTATTAAGCTCTATCAAAAACTCTCTGGCCACTTTTTCGAAGGTCTTTCCAAGATAAGTATTGAAATTCCCCAGAAAATCCTGAATTGCCGGCTCAGGGTTGAGTGACTCTACATCCTCATAATGCGAACTGACGAAGCGGTGATAAAAGCGGAAGTACTCATCCTCTATAACATAAATCCCCCTCTTGGCTTTCTTCTCCGTTACTGGGACTTCCCGCCTCACAATCCCAAGATTCGAGAGCACTCTGAGATAGGTGGATAGGTCTTTGGCCTCCATCCCGGCATACTGTGCAATCTCGTTCAACCGGGTTTTCCCCATAGCTATGGCCTCGATAATCTGCATATACTTGGCTGGATTCCTAAGTTCCTCCATGAGGAGAAGCCTCGCCTCATTGAAAAGAAAAGCACTCGGCTCGAAGAAGTTGTTGATGATCTCCTCATCGCTCCCCGTTTTGAAGAACTCCATGTACCTGGGAATCCCCCATGTGACCCCATAGAGTCTTAAAAGCCTTTCGAAGTCCTTTCCAAACCACTCTACCATGTCGAAGAATCGGAACGGCCTCACCTTCAGAACACCGCTCGCTCGCCCGTATAGAGGGCTCTTGTAGCTGAGAACCTCACGCTCCATCATTCCAACGCTCGAACCGCAGAGAATAAGAGTAACCCCAGAGGCCTCAAGGATTACATCCACCACCTCCTGAAACTCGGATGTAACACCCTTGCTTGCTTCTATTAGGTAAGGGAACTCATCGAAAACCACCAAAAGCTTTCCCTGCCCTCTTAGGAACTCAAATGCATCCCTAAAGCTTTCGAATTTTACCGGAGCACCAATAAAAGAACCTATTTCGTGAGAAAATCTCTCGATGTCTTTTTCATATCCCCTCTGGGAGCAGAGGAAATATATGCCCCTTTTATTCTCCAGCAATTTCCTCAAAAGGGCAGTCTTTCCCACCCTTCTTCTCCCATAGACCACAAAAAGCCGATAACCCTCTTTGCATGCCTTTTCCAGAACTTCAAGCTCTCCCTTCCTATTTACAAATTTTCGAATCATGATTATAATAAGCATGACTCGAATATTTAAATATTTTGGTTTTAGCAGGAAAAACAAAGCGGGGTTTAAAATGGGGAACCCACTTGCCTAAATACCAATCTTCCTCGCCTCGCTCATGGGTTCACCCGCTTATTTCTTTCAAATATTCTCTAAGATGGATAAGCCCTTTTACAGTCCCAATCTGACTCATTAAAAGGTCAACACGGTGCATCATTAACTGGATTAGATCCTTAAGGGATTCATCCATGGAAAGCTGGTTTTCAAGCTCCTGAATAATTGTGCTATAATCTAGCCCGGTTTCGACAAGTGCGATCAAATCCTCGACGTCCCTCACTCTTTCCGTTGAGGTTACGCTTTTAAACAAAAAGATGTCCTCTTTTGAAATAAGGTAGACCTCAAAGAACTCATGAGATTCAAACTCTCCAGGAACTTCTGCCCTCAAGACCATAGACTCAGACAGGTACAGCTTGCCGAGAACCCTCTTCACAAAAACATCAAGGTTGAACCCATGTAGGGGATGTATGTATCTAGCACTCATCCCCAGATCATAGTTCCATTGAGAACTGTACTGTCTCACATAAACGGGTAGTTTTGGCAATGGGGCTTCTAAAAGGTTTTGCAAAAGAGAAAACTGCTTCCTGTTTAGGACTACAATGTCAATGTCCTTCGTCGCACTCTTGAGTCCCCTGAGAGCCAAATTTCCACCACCAACTAAATAGACCTGCAGGGGCTCAATGTGCAGTAATCTGGCTTTCTTCTCCATCAGGTGAAGTTCGGATATTATTTTCTCTCTGGTTACCGCACCCACTTCTCTTCACCGAAGTACATTTTGAAGATCTCTTTCACTTCCCCCATGGATGGATAAGGGTATCTTTTAACCTCTTCGCCTTTGAGGTGTTTCAACAATTCGCTCACGCTGATATCATATTTCATGCCAACCCTAAAAAGGTTCTTTTGATCTATTTTATCCTTGTGTGCCAGCAAAAGGACAATTGAATACAGAATCGTCCTGGGATTAAAATCAATGAGCAGCGCATGCACAATAACCTCTTCCAGGGAAAGGCCTTTTGCTTTCTCAGAATAATAATAGTGATACCGTCCGGTTCCAATAAGCTCCATTCCAAAGTCACTAAACCTCTCAAGTCCGGTTAGATGAAAGTTTCCAACATCTTTTCCCTTATACTCTCTCGTTGACAGAATAAATTCCCCAACTCCACTCCAAACTAGGGTGGAGTCCTCAGAGAACTCTTTCGCTTTTAGAGTGTTTTGCAGCTCGTAAAACTCCTCTGCAAACTCGTGGAACAATCCATACCTCTCCACCAGAAAATATCCTCCCTCCTTTTTCCCAATAAGGCCATAACTAGAAAGCTTATCAATTACATGGTAGAGGGTGCTCCTCGAAAGATTGGCCTTTATACAGAGCTCATAAGCACCTAATGGGGCCTCCCTGAGAACTGCGAGAAGGGAGAGATTCCTTCCGCTCAGAATCTCATCAAGGGGCATGTGGCCAAATTTAGACACCAATTTTCTAAAAAGCTCTGCAGGCTTTGCCTCACTTAATGACACTATCTTGTACTTTCCTCTTTTTTCCGTCTTTACGAGACCTTTTCTTTCAAGAGACGTAACGAGAATAGAGGTCCGGTAAATGGATAAACCCAATTCATTAGCTAATTCGGTTACAGATTTTTTTCTCTCAAGCTTTAAGAGAACCTTAACTTCCATTCTTGACAGGCCATCCATGTCCAAAAATTAGAAAGTATTATATATAACATTTTTGGTTTTTTGGACAGATTTTGCGGAGCTCGCCTCGCTCATGGAGCACCTTTTGCATCATTATTGCTTCATCTTTGCATCATTTGGATCGTAGTAGTTTATCCCATTTGGCTATCCTATGTTTTTGTTAAAGGTTCCTTCATTAAAGAACCCTTCCACCCTAAAGCGCAGGCTTTCAATGAGTTCTTCCCAGTTTGGACGTAGTGTCTTAGGGATAAACCCTGTTGAGTGCAGTCCCACCTTTTAGGATTGCTTTCTCGCCAAAAATTTCCCACAGCTGGCTTAAGAGCAATGATATTTTTTCCTCCTTGTCCACATAGTTTAAGCCCAATCCAGTCTTGGCAGCTGTATATTTTAGCATTCTCTCATCCATACGCCCACCCCAAAATTCTTTCCTTTCCAAGGTTGTCGATCAGCTTCCATTCCTTGGTACCCTTTCCCTTAGAAGGAAGCGTTGGAACAAGCTTAGTCCATGTTTTAACCCTACCCTTAAAATATTCAATAACACCCCCCGGAACATCAACACCGAGATCTTTCACAAGCTCCAAAATGTAACCTGTCCTCTGGCAGAGAGAATTGCTCGCAAACCGTTTAAAGTAGCTCAAGAACTCATCCCAATCCATTTTCTCAGCCTCGTAGAGTGCTTTTGTTACCTCGGAATAACCCCCGCAGTACTGAGGTTTATAAAAGCAGTCAAAGAAAGTTTTAGCCAAGGTAGATGTGTAGATCCCATTCTTGAAGGTCATCCCCACTGCTTTTTCACCCAAGGCAACAGCTTTTACGGTGTATTCCCCTATTTCTTTCTCACCGGACTTTCTTGGCGTTGCCACGAATATCGTGAACGGCTCATACTCAATAAGGCCGTAGAGCCTCAATGCTGAGGAGAATGCAATGTAGCCCGGGAAGAGCATGAGTGCTATTTGGTATGGGTTTTTTATCAGAGGTTTTCCGGATTCCTCGTTTACAAGGTAAAGACCTCTTTTAAGTCTATACAGGTAGCCTTTCCTGACAAGACTTGAGAGTACTTTCTTAATCATACCCTTGCTTAATCCTGGAAAGAGCTCCTCTACTTCTTGAATTGTTACTATATCTGTGCTCTTGAGAGCGCTGATCAATTCCTGTTCAGTTCTTGAAAAGTAGTAATTTTTCATCATATGGTGACTATTTTGGTCACCAACTTAATAAATTTTTCGACATACAAGAACCGAAATGTACATGAAGTGCATAGCCCGTTAATTTGCCGCAGAATATCTTTCAAAGCAACAAAATCAATATCTAAGGATAAGAGGGCTCTGCTCCCTAATTTCTGAGCCTGCTTAACCGTGTAAAGTTTCTCCTTCACTACCATACACTCACATTTAATCACTAAAAGTTTTAAAGATTTCAGTCAGAAGGAACTGTTGATTAGGCATTAGTCGAATAAAAGTGAAGACACTAGCAAAATGGTACGCGAGGGAAAGGCAAAAACTCGAGGATTACACGGTTTCTTTAGGGCCCAAATCCCACGCCAACAATTATCAAACAAAAGCCACGTCAGTAGATTATAACTTTTTTAACCCCCTCAAGCCTTGAGACCTCATTCACAAGGTCGCCAGGAATTGGCTCTCCAGCAACAATCATAATCCTCCCCCAGGGATTAAACCTAAAATCCTCTGCAACGACTTGAACAACGTTAATGCCTCTTTCCGCAATCTTTGACACAACTCTCACAAGAACTCCTACACCTCTTGGTTCCGTCTCAATTTCAACTACACCATAACCAAGGTGTTTACCAACATGCTTCAAGCAAACCGTCGACTCAAGCCTCTTAAATACTTCCCTAAGCTCGGGCGTCTTTAAAATCATTACGGCCGTTTTCTTGACGACCCTTTTCTGAACATTCAATGCCCCTGCTATTTTGGTGTAGGGCACTTCAATGTCCCCGCACCTTACCCTCGCATCTTCCGTCACCTTAAGCCCATACTTGAGGAGGAGCTTCACCACCCGCCTTCTTGCTGGGTACTCATCAAAGCACTCTTCAATGGTCCTCCACACACTACTCACCCATCAACTCATACTTCTCAAGCTCATGAAGGAGGTTTCTAACAGCCCTCCAAGCATCATGCTCACTCTTTACACCACTGCAAACAATTCTCCCAGTAGTGAAGAGGAGTATAGCTGCTTTAGGCTCCCTAACACGATAAATTACTCCTGGAAAAATTTCAGGCTCAAACTCACAATTAGGCAGCGCAAGAGCAACAGTATTGAGATTAAACTCCCTCCCAAGATCACCACTGAAAACCATGTTTTGAACACTAATCTCAGGAGCGCGGTGGAATTTAACCCCAATTTTTGAAAGCACTTTAACAAGTTTCGAAACTGCTGCTTGAACATCATCAAAACTCTTACCTCCAGTCACGACGCTTTTTCCAGTGTTGAAGAGGAGGAGAGCAACTCTCGGCTCACTAAAGTGGCAAATAATTCCCGGGAATTCTTCGGGATTGAACCTTAAAGCCGTGAGGAATTCTCCAAGGTTTGGATTTTGAAGTGCCGTCATGACTTCATCCAGGTTTAGGGAAGTGAATAAGTCAACGGACGCTACAATGTTCTCAACCTTAAGCTTCACTCCACTCAAGTCAACCATAATCACACCCCCAAGCAATCAATCCTCCCCCAAATACCCAACCACTTCCGCTGTCACACTCATGACACCATTAACATTCTGCACGTCACGCAAGATTCTTTTCAATTCCCTCAAATCCGCAGCCTCAACTTCAATTATTGCATCGTAAGGCCCAGTCACTGCATCAGCCTTTATTACGCCTTGTATTGCCCTAACTTCCTCAAGAACTCTCTTAATCCTTCCAACTTCAACCGTTAACAAAATGTACGCTCTAACCATTCCAATCACCTCTCCCAACCATAAGAGGTTGCGATAAGGGTTTCACTCATCACAGCTTCCCTAATCTTTCTTAGAACTTTATCGCGGAAGTCATTCAGCCCGCTAACACCCTCAACCTCAATCTTGACAATAACATCATACTCCCCGCAAACCTTGTAAACCTCCTTCACCCTAGGATCGGTTTTAAGCTTCTCAATAACTTTATTCTCATCCCCGGACTTCATGATGATTAAAACGAATGCCGTGATCACGAGTCACCCTCCAATGGTTCGAACTTGTACTCCATGATGGCCTTAAACTTTCGACCGCATTTTGGGCACTTCACAGTATCGCCAGGGCCCAACACTATTACGGTGAAAACGTGCCCACAATCACATTCTAGTTTTGCCTTTACTAGGGAGAATTCATCCTCATAACTCAAGAGCTTCACAATGACCACCGTAATAAGTTTGGAAGTTTGCACGTTAAGTTTTATGGTGCTAGGATTATCACTTCATCAGCAGCATTCTGCAAGGCTTCAACTTCGGCTCCGAGTGTTCCAATTGAAATTTCAAAACCGCAAGTGGTTACTAGTGGCAATGCTGTCACTGCTCCAATGCCTGGGAAAATATTAAGAATTCTCGTGAATGAGGGTGAGAAAGTTAAAGTGGGTCAAGAATTACTGGTGTTAGAGGCCATGAAGATGGAGAATGAAATCCCAGCGCCCAAGGATGATGTTGTTATCAAAATACTCGTAAATGAAGGAGAAACTGTTGATACGGGGCAACCACTAATAAAAATTGAGTGATGAAAAAGTGAGTTTCTTCCATTGTGAAGTGCAGGAAATGGTGACGGTAGAAGCATTTTTTGAGGGCCTCTATGTCACTATTTTGGGTGTCACGGTAGTCTTCGCAGTGCTGGCAATATTGGCTCTAGCCATGTATGGAATAGGCTACTTGGAGAGGGTATTGGTAGAGCGTGAAAAGTCTGCTGTTGAAACCGTACAAAAGCCCAAGGAAGAGGAAGTTAAGGTAGAGGAAAAACCAGCCATCGAGCCAAAGAAGCTCGCCATAATAACTGCTGCAATTTTGGTTAGAGTGTTGTACTGGGTATATGCTTTCAAGGTGTTCACCCTAGAATTCCTTGCATTGGGGAGTAGTTAAGTTCTTGGGTAATCCACCTTGAAGCGTGAGGCTTGAATTTTTAGTCAATTGAAAAAAATTCGTTTCATGCTTTCTTTTACTTCCTTAATTTTCTCAGGTTTGAGTAAGCCAATTCTTCTCCTGATCAGGTGTTTATCAACGGTGAAGATGATGTAAGGCTTCATTATGCTTTGGTACATTGGTAGAGTCCCATCATACCGAATAACGTCTGAGTCGGAGAGAGGAATGTTATACTTCTCGAA
This sequence comes from Thermococci archaeon, assembly GCA_003663525.1. Lineage (GTDB taxonomy): Archaea > Methanobacteriota_B > Thermococci > Thermococcales > Thermococcaceae > Thermococcus_A. The sequence continues at coordinate 13,608 of QMUF01000017.1, forward strand.
CCCGCTGAAGAGGTTTGACTTTTTCCAAGCCTCGCCCTTTAGGGCGGGGAGGAGGTCAGGTTATCTGAACAACCACCACACTATTACTTATCTTATTGAGAGAATCATTGGGGATTATAAGAGCTGGTCGAAGCTTCTCCTGAACCAGATCTACAAATGGGAACTCCACCATAATGATCTCTCAATGTTTGAGGCCTCCGTGAGGCTTAAGTCTTATCTGGCTCATATTCAATGCCTCCATAGTCATCCCAATGTGCATCGGCCTCACTGTTCCAGTCTTTGGCAAGAATTGGCTCGATGGCTCTAAGCATAAGCTTAGCATACTCTTCTTCACCAGCCTTGGAATACTTTTTCTTCAGCAGGAACTCTCGAAGAGCTTCTTTGATAATCTCGCTCCTGTTAGAGTATATTCCGGCTTCAATCAGCTTATCCATTTCCTTTGCAAGGACTGGGGATTCTTGCGGAAATTTTAATTACCGTCGTCATTTGTGTCACTTAAAACCTTACTTATTTGTCGGACAATTTAAAAGTTTTTAGGAGGAGGAAGGTTGGTCGTAACGAGACTTACAAACTTTACAAAAATTACAGCTAACCAGAACACTGACTTCCCCCGAGTGTAGAAAAATTTTCACGCTTGCTTGAAGAGCGGGTCAAATAATGCTGGATAACCCGCTTATTTTTCAAGAGCAACATTATGAACATGAATAGGATTACCATTGTAAAGACTAATACTCCCTGCACCACCATCTCACCAAAAATAACAAACTAAATTAATAACTTTTTCGCAGTAATGTGATTAAAGTAACTCCCCAAAGTTAGTATTCTTACAAATTTTTGCACAAAGTTTCAAAAAATGAGAGAAGCTGCCTCAAGGCAGGACAAACGAGACTCCCCAGAGTTCCTTGTTCACCGACTTCACTATCGAGAACTTGTGGGACTTTCCCTCCACATCAACCCTAATTACCGTGCTTGCCAACTCTTCAAGCAGGGGCAAGGCTTCTGGAGCAGCACTCCTCAACAAGTCAGTGTTAATGAAGTAAACCCCAATCCTCCGCTCGTCGCTAATAAGAGGGAGGATTCCATTCACGGTACTCAACACTTCCCTCTTAGACTCAGCAAGCAGGAAAAGCTTCTCAAAGCCCAGAACAGGATTAACTACCGCCCCCCCCCCCCCCGAGAGGGGCGCAAAAATTTGTCCGTACTCTTGCTCTCGAATTACTGGCTCTTTAATGTGAAGATGACCAACAACTTGACCAACTTCCAACCTACCACCAAGTTTTATGACTTTAACATCATTCAAAATGCTAGTGTTCAAGCCAGCCAACTTCATCTGAGTCTTGTACAAGTAAAGAGTGTCTAAAACATCATCAACGATTACTTGGTACCCCTTCCCTTTCGCCCAATTCATTAACTGGCATAACCCCACGTAGGGAACTCCCGTCGAAGAATGCTTTATCAGCACTATTTCGCCAAGCTTGACACCATCCCAAACATTCCTAACAATACTCATTCACGCCCACCCTCCAACTGGACCTTCACTAAATATTTAAAATCAAGGAAATTTAACTCTTACGGTTTTCTTCCGAAAGCCTCTCCCTTTAAGGTAAGGAAGTCAGACCCGCCTCCTCTATGGACCCAAACAACTTTGTTTGTCTCTTTTCAACCTTTGTTGGATATCGGATATGTCTGGCTAGACCATGCAAACTTTCATGTGTAGTTTTTCAAATTTTTGTCTCCCTGTTGCTTGCAAGACTCCTTCCGAAAGGGAGAGGATACGCAAAGGGAGGGGAGTGGAGAATATCTGAAGCAATTGATCTTTCAAAGCCTGCTGTAGTTGAGAGACTGAAGAAGCTCGAAAGCCTGGGGTTCATCAGAAAAACAGGTAAGGGAGCACATGTGAAGTATTTTATCCCTTCCCCACCGTGAAGGTGAGATTTGTCAGGGCAGTTGAATCAAAAATAAAGGAACTGGAATTATCACCAGGTTCCTTCCCTCCACAAACTCCATATCCTTTTTTGAGAGCAGCAGCTTGTTCTTTATTCCTACTCGTGGGAAATCGCTTGCCTTGACTTTGTTCTGCCACTTAACCTCTACTCCAAACCTTTTAGTAACAAAATCCACCTCTCGCTTTCCGTAGAAGAAGTAGGTCTCAAAATTTCTCTTCAGGTGTTCACCAACCACACCCTCAATCTTCTTTGAAATATCCACATCAAACCCGAAGTGTCTTGAAAAAGTGTTGACAACTAAGGGATCAATAAAGTAGACCTTTCTCTCCTTTCTTAAGAGAGGAGCAAAAGATTTCAGGTCAGCTTGAAAATAATTTCTACCAATAAAAAGCTCTTCAAACAGCTCCAGATAATCCCTAACGGTTGTGTGGGCCCCGATTTCAAGTTCTTTTGCAAGGGAATTCAGAGAAACCCTATCCCCATAACGTCTCAAAATTCCCAAAACTATGGACAGAGCTATCCTCTCACTCCTTCCCAGCTTCGTGATGTCAAAAATTGTGGCATTGTAAATCATTTCATAAGTATCGAGACTTATCTCACCATCCATAAGCTCATATATTGCCCTTGGGTACCCCCCAGAGTTCAAATAAAAATAAAACGCATTCATAAGCTCATCATAATAGGGATAAAGGTCAAGAGCATTTTTATAGATCTCTTCTGGTGTTGTTGGGACCTTTAGCTTTTCTACTATCCCCTTGAACTCCGGCTTTAACAGGAAAACAACCTTTCTAAAACTTAATGGAAGAAATTCTTCAATTTTAATTGGTCTTCCGGGAAAACTCTCCCGTTTAATCCCCGTAGATGTTGATCCAGTTACATAAAGGTTTATGTTCCGGCTCAAGGGCGAATCGAGGAAGAACTTTATCGCCCTCTCCCACTCAC
>QMUF01000018.1 GCA_003663525.1 Thermococci archaeon
AGTGCTTCAATAATTTGAAAAGTAGCCGGCGATTCCCTCGTTGGAGAGATAGCCGGTAGTGGCCGTGTGAACCGGCCAGTGAGAGTGAGGCTACCGGCAACGGGATGCTGAATGAACTCTCACAAAACCCCACCCTTCAGGACGGGGTAGTTCACTTATCTCAAAGAGATCCAGAGAGGATATTTTGGGACGACACCTCAATTATCTGCCAACTAGTCGGAAATCCTCCAATTCATCATGCCTAATCCAAAATAACGAACGAAAGTTTTATTATGTCAAAAATTGAACTGAATATAAGATAATTTACTCTAATAAATTATGTTCCTCTGATTACTGATCATTTCTAATCAGAAACCCTATATGGTTTGAGCAATAATAGATAGTAGTGGGATGAGGATGCCAGAAGACCAAGATGTGGAGAAGCTCTCAGAAGAGGTCAAAACCTTAAGGAAAGCCCTTAATGAACTTATGAAGAGTTTTGAACTAGTTTCTAGTCTGGCTGAGAACTATCTCCGCCTAATAAACATATACGCTCAATACGGAGGACTAGGAATAGATGTAGTCGTCCCCCAACTACGACATGACCCCATTGCAAGAGAAATTGTGAAGATTCTTTTTGATCTAAAAAGTGCCAATATAAGCCAGATAGCCCAAGAATTAAAGAAAAGAAGAGGGAAAGCATCAAGAAATACTGTTAGAGAGAAACTCCACCACTTGATTGAGCTCAACATTGTCGAGGAAGCTAAAGGAGAGAGAGGAAATACTTATGCCCTTAAGAAAGAAGTGCTCAATAAGTGGTTTGATTTGATCGGAATCCCAATTAAGTTTGACCAAACAGAATAATTATTGAGGTGATTGAAATGGAATTTGATGAAAAATTTGGAAATGAAATAAAAAAGAAAATTGAAAAAGCTATGGAAAGTGAGGGTGGAGCAAAAAAATTCATCGAAGAAACAATTAAAGAGCTCACAAGAGAACTCAGAGAAGCAAAGAGCGAGGAAGATATGAAATTAATTGAAAGGAAAATTGAAATGCTTGAAGACATGCTTAACGCATACCAAAGGAAGAAAGGAGGCGAAGAAGATGCAGAAGAAGTCAGTGAAATCCTCAGTGCAGTCTCAGAGCACCTGCCAAAAATAATGGACTCAATTTTCGGCCCCATAAAGGAACTCCTAAACGATGTATATGATCCAGAAAAGGCCGAAAAATTCGGAAAAAATGTAGCAAGCTTTTATAAAGAGCTTGTTGGAGCTGGAATGGATCCAGACAAGGCCTTTGAGCTCACTAAAGAGTACATGGAAAGCATGAACATTATAAAGACCCTTGTGGGCGCCTTTATGAAAGAAAAGATGGGTAAAATTGAGGGCCTTAAAGAACTCCAAAACCTCGGAAAGAAAAAGAAGAGAGAGATAGAGATCGAGGAGGAAGAATTTGAGGAGGAGCTTTGATGATTTTCCCCCTCCTTCTATCTTTCCTGCGATTAATGTGGATTCTACCCAAAATGTTATGGCAATTTGCTGGAATGAAAAGAGCGATCAATAAAGGCAAGAGAAAATTCAAAAAAAGTCTAGTTAAAAATGGCATTCCCAAAGAACTTGCAGAAGACCTTGCGAATGATTATGCTCTTCTGAATGAAATTCTAAACATTAAGGGAATCCTAAAAGTAGCTAAGACTTATTCTTGGCATACTGGGCATAATATACCAAGGCTCTCAAGAGATCGTTGAACCCCTCAAAGGTCACTAAAGAAAGCATTACTGGCCTCTGCTCTAACCTTTTTTCAATAATTTCCCTAAGTTCGTCAACTTTTTCTTTCGGTATGAGATCTATCTTGTTGACAACCACTATTATCGGTTTTTCATATCTGAATTTAAGGATATGATGAAGCTTTTCCATTCCCCTATGAAGGCCATATTGAGCATCTATCATGTGTATCACTACATCAGCAGATACAATCTCCTCTATAAGCTCTTTGAACTTCCCCTCACTTAAAACCTTCCCCCTTAGTTCGTGTTGGGGATCATATAATCCAGCCGTATCGATTAAAACCAGCTCATCTGCTCCCCCAAAAGGATTTTTCATTGTCTTTGGTATTTTAACTGTTCCAAAAACCTTTTTAATGACTCTTTTGGTTGTTCCAGGGACTGGCATGGTTTCCGAAATTTTCTCTCCAAGAAGAGCATTCATTAGAGTAGACTTCCCAACATTCTCAGCACCTATAATCGCAACCTTTATCATATCTCACCACCAAATTATCTTCATGATTATTACATTATAAGGGTGATGGGGAGATGCCTAAAAGGCTCAAGTTCGGTCACAACTATTATTATATCCTCAGCATTGATGAATTAAAAAGGGGAGAATTTCGAGGGAGGAATGTCATGATAGAAGGTATTGTAGAAGACAAAGTTACTGTAGAGTTCCTCCCCATGGAGCTACCGAGTTACAGAACGACTTTTCATATGAATGGTCTTAAGATCGAATTTTCTGGAATCCCTCATATCGGCCAAGGTGATGTTGTCAAAGTATATGGAAGATTCATTGGAGATGGGATCATTGCAAAGGCCATTGAGACGAATAGATCCCTATACGTAACGGAGGAATAAGAATGTTAGAAATCTTTCTAGAGGGAGGAAAACTTAAAAAACTCCCTCGAATGGGTTGGTTGCTTAGAGGGATTCCCAAACCAGAAAGCGTTGCCGATCATGCTTTTCGTGTGGCATTGATAACCCTATTCTTGGCAGATGAGCTTAGAAAGAAAGGGATAAACATTAATGTGGAGAGAGCTCTTAAAATAGCAATTCTTCATGATCTCGCAGAAGCAAGGATAACCGATCTCCCCCTCGATACCCAAATATATGTTGATAAGAAAAAAGCAGAGAAGAAGGCAATGATAGATATCTTGGGAGCTGAGAAGGTAGAGTATTTTGAACTTTTCCGAGATTACGAAGAAGAAGAAAGTATTGAAGGGAAGTTGGTGAAGTTTGCAGACAAACTGGAGACGGTTCTCCAAGCTTGGGAATACGAAAAGGCTGGATTTAAAGGATTAGAAGAATTTTGGAACGCCTTGGATTACCTAAAACAGAGCGAGTTTTATGAGTATTTTAAAAAGCTGGTTGAAGAAATCGAAGGACTGAAAACTTATTAACAAAAAAGCCCATTTCTTTTTGGTGATTAATATGGCTCTCGAAAAGTTAGGTGAGAACTTATACTTATATCCTGGAAGTCCATCCACCATGATAAAAACCGGAGAAAAAACCGTAATAATCGATCCTGGAAACGGGAGTAAGAGACATAAAGAACTTAGAAGGGAGCTTAGAAAGATTGGGTTAGAGATTAACTATATGCTTGCCACTCACGCCCACGCAGATCATATTGCCATTGCCCCCAAACTCGATAAACCTCTCTTCATCCATCGATACGAATTCTCAATAGCTGAAACCCCACTTAATAGAGAACTACTAACTTTTGGATCAAAGGCCCCTAAGGGGTTTTTAGTATACCAGTTCCCTAATGAGGTTAGAGTTCATGCTGTTTTTGACTGGAGTGATGAGCTTTTTGGACTTAGGACACTTGAACTACCTGGTCACTCCCCAGGAATGACTGGCTTTCTAGATGAAGAAAATGCTGTGCTCTATGCTGGAGACAGCTTCTTTGGTGAAAGAGTTATAGAGAGTGTGGGTCTTCCATACTTAATAGAACCAAACCTCTTCAAAGAATCTATAAAACGATTGATGAATTATACAGAAGAAGGTGTACTTCTCATACCTTCCCATGGCAGAAGAGTGAAGGGAGAGAAGGCCCTCAATTTGCTGGAATTCAATCTTAAACGTGTTGAAGCTGGAGAATCAAGGATACTTGAACTTCTAAAAACACCACGAAGTGCTAGCGAACTCAGTTACTTCTTGGCAAAAAGTTTTGATGCCAAAATAACTCCCCAAACACTAGCTCTAAACCAAGTCCCTATAAGGGCAATAATAGCCGACTTGTACAATAGGGATCTCATAGAACCTGTGATAGAGGAAGACCTCAAATGGAAAGCTAAACCCTAGACCCATTTCCAGAACATATATAATAATAAGGGCAGAACCTGCAGGTGTAGTCATTCCATCCTTTCGGAGCTACTTCCCTTTCATAGTGTTTCTTTATTACATAGAATTGCTTAACAGTGTCTTTAAAAAGCTTCTCATCATACGGAATCTCAAAGGCCTTGAAGTTTTTCCCTTTTACTACAGGAAATTTAGAGAAGTCTATGCCATCCAAAACTTTCTTTGGCCTCTCGTGAAGTCTGACATAATACAAGTAGCCATATTCACTTTCCGCCCAACGCAGATAAATGTTTAACTGGGCCAGATGATAATCATGTGGAATCCTAGGAAGAGATGTCTTCCCTTTAATTTCAATTGGATAGTTTTTATAAGCATCTATCCTACCGTGGATCTCAAGACCGAGACGGGGAGATTTGAGAATAATATGTTTCTCAAGCTCAAACCCAAACCTGCGTTTGAGGATATCACCAAGAACATTATGGGTGTTAATTCCCTGTTCAAGTCTGACTCTCACAAAATCGGGCCATTTTTCTTTATAACCCTTAAGACGGAAGTATATCCTTCTGGGGCATGTCATCGCTTCGCTTGCATAAAACTCCAGCATTTCATTCATTCAAGCTCCCCCTAAATTTTAAAGGACCTTGTTTAACGCGTCAGCTAATACCGACGTCATCATCGACTCAGACTGGGCAAGGCCCATCATCCGCTAATCAAAATAGCACTTTAAGGTTTAAAATATTTTAGGAAAAAGAAAAATCAACTTCTTGTCTTCAAAAGAGAGCCTTTCTTTATCGAGTAGCTCAACCCATAAGCGGGCCATAAACCGGGCGGCATTGAATAGTGATGAAGGTTTCTAAGGATCTTTTCTGCATGTTCCTTACTATTGGCAACAACTTTAAGTCTATCCCTACTTAGTTCAACTGTCCCGTTGGGGAGCTTAAGAATAACTCTATCTCCAATTACATCAGGTTTAGCCCTCATTAAAAGAGCCCTTAAATCCCTATAGGCATCATCCGTTATTTTCTGTTCAATGACGCTTTCTCTCTTCTTTGATTTCAAAATTTTGCTCAACCAAAAACTACTCGACGATTCATCATCCATTGTTAAACTCTACCTCCAGTGAGGTTCTCAGATGATTATGGGGAATACTCCTTTTTAAGCTTTTTCTATCGTTTTTCGCCGAAATGACCGAATTATATCTGAATTTGAGAGGTTAAGCAATGCCACTAATTAAAACAAGGAAAACAATATAAACCCTTCAGCAAATTTCCTTCGATGACAAGGAGAACTCAGTTAATAAAACCGCGCATAAGAGAGATACTAAGCAACATTCTTTCCCCCGAGTTAGTTAGCCTTCTCCCCAAACACTGGGCCCAATTAGGGGATGTTTTGATACTCCCCCTCAGGGAAGAGCTTTTGCCGTATAAGAAGGAAATTGCAAAGGTTTATGCAGAGGTTTTAGGCGTGAAAACTGTCTTAAGAAAGGGAAGAATTGGAGGAGAATTCAGAGAAACCAACTACGAGATAATTTATGGGAGTGACCCGATAACGATCCACAAGGAAAACGGTGTCTTCTACAAGCTCGATGCCTCCAAAGTAATGTTCTCCCCGGCAAATGTTAAGGAAAGGGTTAGAATGGCAAGCATAGCAAAGCCCAATGAGCTCGTGGTCGATATGTTTGCTGGTATAGGACATCTAAGCCTGCCTATAGCGAAGCACTGCAAAGCAAAGGTTATAGCGATCGAAAAGAGCCCCTACACGTTCAGATTTTTAGTGGAGAACATTGAACTTAACAAAGTGCAGGACAGAATGGCCGCTTACAACATTGACAACCGCGAGTTCAAGGGAGAAAACATAGCCGATAGAATCCTAATGGGCTATGTGGTGAAGACTCCCAAGTTCATTCCCAAAGCCCTTGAAATAGCCAAGGATGGAGCAATAATTCACTACCACAACACAGTTCCTGAAAGGCTGATGCCGGAAGAACCTTTTAGAACCTTCCAAGAAACGGCAAAGGAATACAACTATGGGGCCGAGCTCTTGGAGAGCAGAATAATCAAACGCTACGCCCCGGGAGTATGGCATGTGGTTTTAGATATCAGGGTTTTTAAAAAATAGTTAATCATAAGTTGCCCAAGCAGTTTAGCAACCCTTCTTGTCTTCTTCAATGTTTATGCTTTTTAATGGGCTCCAATATTTGCTGATAAGCTCCCTAACAACCTTTGGTATTTCCTCAAGGAGAACCTTTCTTTTCATAGTTATTTTCATTGAACCGCCAGAAGATCAAAAACGTCAACTTTTTAATGCTTTTCTATAAGCTTTTCTCGGTGAGAAAATGAAATACAACTGGGAAGAATTTGCGAGAAAAATGGGTGTAGAACCAAAAATCCTGGAAAATAAAGAGGCCAGATTATTAAAAAAGCTCGTGAATGATTTAATCCCCCCAACTCACTGTCAGGGATGCCAAGGCTTAGATTTGAGCATAGAGAATCCCGTGCATCATCCTTCTTACGAGCTCACCCCTGCTTGCAATCACGACTGCATCTTTTGCTACTCCAACGTAGCTTTAAAGCTAGGAAAAGCCCCAAAGCCAGGATATTATGGGTGGGAAAATCCCTATGCAATTACCATCTCCCAATATGGGGAACCCCTCATAAGCCCGAGAATAGTTGGGGTCAACAGAATGCTCCGCAAAAGGTTTCCCAATGCAAGGCTAGACTTACAAACAAACGGCTCTCTCTTAACCGAGGAACTCTGGGAAAAGCTTGACTTTGATCTTGTAATGATAAGTCTCGATGCAGCGAGCAAGGAAAAGCATAAGATAATAACCAATACCAACACCTTTGATAATGTTGTAAATGCTCTCAAAATAGTTGGAGCTGATGACTCCGTCCGTTCCATAGTCAGGACTATCTTCATGCCTGGTATAAACGATGAAGACATTCCAAAAATAGCGGAGCTTGCAGCTTCCCTCGGTGTGGATGAGATGATGCTACAACCCCTAACAATACATGAGCTCAATGAAGAACACTTGAGAAAAGCGGGCTTAGAGTTTGAAAAGGCTGAAAGCATAAGGGAATACCTCAAGGCGACGATGGAGGCTAAAAAGTACATAGACGTGAGGATAAGCGGCTGCCAGCTAACAATTTATAAAACCATGGATCCACTTATACTTTTCAGCGCAAGGAGAATCGGAAGGGATGTTGCACCAATAGTAAAGAGGGATAAAATCGACCTTGAAGAGAGCCCGTAATCTCAGCTAGGTGAAAAACATGCTCAAATGCTCACTCTGCATACACGACGAGAGAACCGCAAAGATAAAAATAGTGAATGGAAAACCTCTATGCAAGGAGTGTCTGCATTATTTGACACATAAACCAGATAAGGAAAAAAATAAGTGCCGAGCTTGAAGAACTTATGGGCAAGGTCAACAAAGCCATAGTAGCCTTTTCAGGGGGGAAAGACAGCACTGTAGCACTCTATCTCACAAAAGAAAAATACGGCATTGAACTTGAGGCCGTAATGATTGACCATGGCTTTATGGCAAGAGAAGCCATAGAGAACGCCAAAAGGATATGTGAATACCTTGATGTCCCTCTAACGATTCTCCGCTACGACTACTCCGACATCTTCAGAGAGGCCCTCCTTAAGGCAAAATCACCCTGTAAAAAGTGCTCTTCTCGAACCATGGAGAAGCTCAGGAAGTATGGATTGGAAAAGGGAGTGAAGTATATAATAACAGGGCATGAACTGCCCTTTGCTCATCACCCCTATAGAATTATGAGCGGTGAAATAATCCAGATAAGGCTTTTAAGCCTCATGAGCGAAGAAGAACGCTTTAAAATTCTTGAAAAGCTTCCCTTTAAATTCCCTGAGCTTGCCGGTTATACAACGAACTGCCTTGTCTTAGGCCCTGCGTTGAATAGATACTATAAAAAGCACGGCTACAGCTTTGAGACGGGAAGAATAGCAGCTCTGGTGAGATACGGACTGATTGATACGGAGAAGGCCCTAAAAAAGGTTAGCAAGCCAGAAATCCAGGAGGAAGTTGAGAGAGAAATAGTGAGAAAACTTGGATTAAGAGAAAAGCTTAATATGATCCAAGTCTAATTGAGTAGTTGGGAAACCTATGAAAGCGGAAGAAATCTTGTGGGGGGCTGTGACGCTAATAATCCTTTATCTCGCATGGAAAACAATAGCCCCCCTCCTGTCAGCGATATTCTTTGCCGCTATTCTAGCCTATGCGGTTTTACCACTCCATAAACGCCTGACAAAGAGAATAGACAACAAAAAATCCGCATTGATTTTCACCATTCTATTAATCGGGCTCTCAAGTATTGTCACGGTGGAACTTGTATTGATCACAAAAAACCTAATAGTTTCGTTTTACGGAGATATAATGACTTTCATCTCTTGGAGCTTAACACTTGAGCTACCCTTTGGAATTAGCGGTGCCCTTCAAAGCCTCTATTCTCAGCTAACTCCAAAATTAACTGAGTACGTGCAGAGTTATGTTTTTTCAATTCCAGAGTATCTCCTCCAGCTAGTTATCTTCCTTGCAACGTTCTATACATTCCTCGTGAACTCCGATGAGATAAAGAAGCAGATATATGCCCTAATACCTGGAGGACATGAGGATTTAGGCAAAAAACTCTTAAAGAGGGCTGATGTGACATTGCAGGCATTAATTAGAGCATGGCTTCTTCTCAACATTGCTAAAGGGATCCTAATGACACTCGGCTTCTGGGGATTTGGCATTACAGACCTCCCCACTGCCCTGTTGGCTGGCCTTCTAACGATACTCTTCAGCTTCATTCCGCTCTTTGAAGGATGGATGATATGGCTCGTTGCAGCAATATTTCTCTTAAAACAGGGAGATGTGCTAAAAGCCATTGCAATCTCTATTTACGGAGCAGTATTGGTATCTCCATTGCCGGATTTCACAATTAGGCCTAAGCTTGTTGCAAAAGAAGCCAAGCTGGATGAGATAATGGTTCTCATTGGGATGATAGGTGGAGTATGGGCATTTGGAGTTAAAGGCCTTATAATCGGCCCAATAGTGCTCAATCTTGTATCTGCTTTATTAAAAGAGTGGAAAAGAATTAAAGCTCAGCAGAGCTGATAATCTTTGCCCCTTTATCCTCCAGTTCTCTTAAGGCCTTTTCCTCATCCTCAGGCTTTATTCCCTTAACTGCATCTCTGATGAGATAAACCTCAAAACTGTGCTTGAGGGCATCCAGGGCTGTGGCCCTAACGCAGTACTCTGTTGCAACTCCGCAGATATAAACCCTCTTAACGCCTTTTTCCTTCAATATCTCCGCCAAATTCGTGCCTTCAAAACCGGAATATGCCTCCTTATCTGGCTCATCAGCTTTTGAAATTATTATCGCATTTTCCGGTAGCTTTACAACGATTTCTGCACCTTTGGTGTTTTGAACACAATGCCTTGGCCATGGCCCGCCTTGCTCCTTAAAGCTTATGTGATTAGGGGGATGCCAGTCTCTAGTTGCAACGATCAGAGCCCCTTTCTTCTTAAACTTCTCAATAAGTCCTTCAATCGTTGGAATTATTTTGTCTCCCTCGGGCACTGGAAGGGTTCCACCAGGCATGAAATCCCTCTGCATGTCAACTATTATCAACGCCTCCACCTCTCACACCTCCAGTTTGTCCTTAAACTTTGACATATCTATCCCCTTGTCCAAGCCATAAAGGTATGCGAGTATTTTCTTATCCAAATTCCCATACCTCTCGGAAAACTTCTCCAAGTCCTCAAGAACCTCTAGATGACTCCAACCAAGATTTTTGGCAATGTAGTCTATCATCTCACCAAAAACATCTTCTCTCTTTTCTTCCTCTTTAAGAACGTCCTCTCTGATTATGAGCTTTTCCCCTTTTTGCTCAATGATACCCCTCTTTATGGCTTCCTCAACAAGGTTTTTAGCCTCAGTATAATCCATAAGGCCGAGTTTGAGCACAATAGTGCCTATTAACTCAGGCTTTGAAAATTCATTCGAGCCCTTATAAAGGATTGCATACTTCAAAGCCTCCACAAATTCCACCAAGAATAAATAGGAACTCAAAAAATAAAAACGTTTGCCAGATTAAGCCCCTACTCCTCCTCCACCCCAGAAGAACATCTCAAATGGAAAGTCAAAGATGTCTGAGAGCCTTCCTCCAGGGGATTGGGGATATACAAGATAAGCTGTTCTAAGGGCTTTTACCGATTTTCCATCTACCTCATATATGTACAACTTTACAACAGGCAAAAACGGATATCCTTGAGCTATTACCACCTGATCGACCCTTCTAACTATGAGGCCCTCTCTTTTTGAATCTAGAAGCTTATACCCCCTTAGGAGCCCTATTGAAGGTGTTCCAAGTTTTTTAATACCTTCAACGTCAAACCTGTAGAGTTCATCACTCTTCATATCCTCCAAAACGCCATCAGTAGTTAAATGACTCCCACTCATTGTAAAAGAGTAAAGAGAGAGGTAATAATCCGTTGCCTTGAATACAGAAATCGACCAAACTAAAAGGCCTATCAAAAGCCATGGGAGAAATTTTTTAAAAAACGGCCAAATACCACCCTTTATTCCAGCCAATTTGAACTCTTTTTTTAGTAGATAATTTCTATTAAGGTATACTCCATAGAGGATTATCGCAAGTCCCCCAACATAATAAAGAACCATCATAAGAAGATAGGCACCATATTCAGGACCATGTTCGAGATAGACCATTCTCCCCACCTCAAATAATAAAATCCTAAAAAACTTAAAAAGCTTTTCAAAGATGTAAAAGTTTATAATCCAGTGAAGACAAGTGTACTTTGGTGATGATAATGGAACAGAGAACACACCTCCTAACTTCCAGAGAGTTCGTTGGAGAGCCCGTAAAAATCGAGGAAGGTTATGCAGAGGTAAAACTCAAAACAAGAGAAGGAATGAGAGTTGACGAATATGACCTAGTACATGGAGGATTCACCTTTGGACTTGCAGATTATGCTGCAATGCTAGCCGTTAATGAACCCACCGTGGTGCTGGGAAAAGCGGAAGTTAAATTTACAAAGCCTGTAAAAGTCGGAGACGAGCTCTTAGCTAAAGCAAAAATTGTTGAAGATCAAGGAAGAAAAAAAGTCGTCTTCGTTGAGATTTTCAATCAAAAAGGCGAAAAAGTCCTTGAGGGCAATTTCTACTGTTATGTGTTAGAGAAGCATGTTTTAGAGTGATTTTTCTTTATTTAATCCAAAACGCTTTTATACTTTAGTTTCGAAATCCGATATCGGGATTCGATATGATGCGCCGGATCATTCTTGGATTTATGGGACTACACATACTTCATCATGCGAGTAAAGAAGCGATCACAGGAACTTTCATGATGAAAGAGCTAGAAAATCATGGTTACAAAGTGAGCCCTGGAACAATATATCCTCTTCTTCAGAATATGGAAAAATTAGGCCTCTTAAAAAGTACATGGGAGATTAAGGACGGAAGAAGAATACGAGCCTATCAAATAACCCAAGAAGGTATCAAAGTGCTTGAAGAGGGTAAGAAAAAGATCAAAGAGCTTTGTATGGAAATCTTAGGTGATACAGAATGAGTAATGGAGAGAAAAGGATCTTAGGGATAAGTTGGAACGTTTTCCTTCTCGGTCTTGTCAGCTTTCTCAACGATATGAGCAGTGAAATGATAGCACCAATAGTGCCCACCTACCTAACGGACGTCCTTGGAATTGGAAAGGTCATAAGCGGGTCAATGATGGGCCTTATAGAAAGTTTGAGTTCTCTTTTCAAGGTTTTATTTGGCTATGTAAGTGACGTCTTTAGAAAAAGAAAAGTATTTGTGGCCCTTGGATATCTGCTCTCAACAATTTCAAAGGGAGCCCTAGCATTCACGCGCTCATGGTGGGATTTTCTTACCTTAAGAGTTTTAGACAGAATTGGAAAAGGGGTAAGAACTGCCCCTCGAGATGCTCTAATAGCAGAATCAAGTGAAAAAGGAAAAAGTGGCAAATCATTTGGATTCCATAGAATGATGGACACTCTCGGAGCTGTGGCCGGGCCATTAGTCGCAATAGGCCTGTTAGCGCTCCTAAAGAACTATCCCATAAAAGTAGCATATAGGTACATATTTCTGCTTTCAGCTATTCCCGGTACTTTAGGTGTTTTGGTGGTTGTATTCCTAGTTAAGGATAAAGGTAAAGAAGTCAAAAAGAAGATAAAAGGAATTTCCGCATTAAAAAGCAGGAATTTAAGGCTATTCCTAGTTATAGTTGCTCTAGCTGCCCTTGGAAGATACAGTTATGCATTCACACTCTGGAAGGCCAAAGAGCTTGGTTATTCTGTTATTCAGGGCCTTGGCTTTTATGCAATTTTTAATGCAATTTATGCTTTCTCCGCGTACCCAATAGGATACTATTCTGATAAGGTCAGCAAAAAAGATATCATAACTATTGGTTTTGGCATAGCAGCTTTAGCCTCCCTCCTATTCGCATACTCAAAAACTTTACCAATGCTCTTAATGGCATTTGTTTTCTATGGAATTTACATAGCTATTGAGGACACAATCCCCAGGGCCTATATGGCAGACCTCGCAAAAGAATTCGAAAAGGGCACAGTCATTGGTGCATATCATACAGTTTTTGGTATATTTGTGTTCCCTGCATCAATAATAGTAGGCTACCTCTGGCAGGAATACTCCCTTAAGATTGGATTCCTCTATGCAGCAGTTATCAATCTCATTACCATGTTGTTGATGGCACTTTTGGTAAAAGATTAATTTCGTCATTTTTTCATTATTTTCTTGATTTTATAAAATAGACTACAAAAACTTAGTCAGGTCTAATGAAAATATTGTCATAAAGACTAAAAGGAAATATGTCAACAAAGAGAGGAGGTTAAACAATGAAAAAACTTTTAATCATCGGTACCGGTGGAACGATTGCAAGCGCTAAAACAGAACAAGGATACAAAAGTGTCCTTAAAATAGATGAAATACTTAAACTAGCCAAAATAAAACTAGAAAATGGATATAAAATTGATAGTACCAATATTATGAACATAGACAGCACTCTGATACACCCAGAAGACTGGGAAATTATAGCTAAAGAAGTTTTCAAGGCTCTTGGTGATTATGATGGCATTATAATAACTCATGGAACAGACACTTTGGCCTACACTGCTTCAATGTTAAGTTTCATGATAAAACATCTCAACAAACCGATTGTATTCACTGGCTCCATGTTGCCAATAACAGAAAATGAAAGTGATGCTCCCAGAAACATCAGAACTGCAATAAAATTTGCAATGGAAGATGTCGCAGGTGTTTTCGTAGCTTTCATGGATAAAATAATGCTGGGTTGTAGGACATCTAAGGTTAGAGCCCTCGGCCTAAATGCATTTATGAGCATAAATTACCCTGATGTGGCTTATGTAAAAGGAGAAAAGATCCTATACAATATCCCCAAAGAAAAATTCCAACCAAATGGTAGCCCTGAGCTAGATACAAAGTATGACCCAAGGGTTGTTGTTTTAAGAGTTACCCCTGGCTTAGGGGGAGAGATCATAGATGCAGTCCTAGATGCTGGATATAAAGGCATAGTTCTAGAAGGCTATGGTGCGGGTGGTCTCCCATATAGAAAGAGTAATCTTCTAGGCAAAATTAAGGAAATTGCACCAAAAATCCCGGTAATTATGACAACTCAAGCACTCTATGACGGGGTTGACATGAGAAAATATGAAGTAGGACGAAAGGCATTAGAAACAGGAATTATCCCCGCAAAAGACATGACAAAGGAAGCAACGACCACAAAGTTAATGTGGGCCCTTGGACACACAAAAAACGTTGAAAAGATAAGAGAGATAATGCATACGAACTATGTAAATGAGATAAAAAGCTAAAATCAAGCCTTTTCAAGTTTTTCCACAAGTTCCTCTGTTATCGTTAGTGGTTTATTTACTTCGAATATGTCACTAAGTTCCCATATAACTTCCCCTTTGTTTATGGCCTTGACGTAGTGCTCTGCAAGTTCTTTGGCCTTGTCAAAAGAATCGGCCTCAACGATTCTCCTTACATACCATTTCATTTCCCCATATCTGAGTTTGAATTCCGCCATGTACATGGTTACCACCCATAAGAAGTTAACTTTAGAATATAAAAGGTTTAAGTCCAACATAAGAATAAGGTATGACCTCTCTTCCTGTTGATCATATGAACGACGCCTCCGCTTCCCAGCGATTATTTTGGTTATTTAAAGACTATCTTTTGTGCATTAAGATAATTATTAATGTAACAACAACTAATAGAGGGATCAAAAATAGTAAGGTATTACTTATACTCGAATCTCTCTCTAAGATATTTGAGGTATTCTCTACTTTTGGTTCCGAGTTTTTCGAAAATAGAGGATAAAGAGTGGCGTTAATAGCCTTGTGTTCACATGGAGCTATGAGAACCTCTTGAGTATAACTTTTGTATCCTTTAGCTACAACCTCGATATGGTATTCACCTTCAGATAGTTCATATTGCAAAATAGGTACCACACCTATACTTGTTCCATTTACATAAACTTCCGCATTAGAGACATTAGAAAATACATCTAAATATCCTATTCCTCTAATCTTGACAATTTTAACCTCTCCAAACCCAAGAGAAATGTTCTCAACATGATTAATGCATCTATCCTCAATCACTCTAACCTCATATCTTCCAGGAACTAGAGTAATGTTGTTAGGGGCGTCTGTAATATATGTATCATTCAAATGAATTTCTCCATAAGGCGCAAGTATCCTGAGGGTTGAGGGCTTATATGACAATGTTTTAAAAACATAGACCCCATCCCCACTTGCAATTATATGATTGTCCACATAGATGGTATGCCTAATAGTCTTTCCAGTTTCAAATATGAAATCTCTCTTTCCAGTTTCATTAAAAACATATATCTTTCCCCTCCTTGTTACAACTATTAAACTTTTATCAAATAGGGAAACATCGACAATATCCGTAATATTTTTACTCCACAGAAGCTCTCCCTTCATATTCAAAAAGTATAATTCAGAGGGAGTTACGACACCAAGGTATTTACCATTATTTGATATCTCAACATCCACAAGTGATTTGAATTTTCTTTTCCAAAAGAGAGTACCATTTCTGCTAAAAAGCAAAATACTTGCATTTTTCTTAAAATAGAGTTCGGGATAAGTATCAAAGCCTACAACAAGTGAACTGTTTCCAGCTATCAAAACTTTGTAGACATGATTAACCTGGTACTCCCATAACATTTTAATATTGTTATTTATAAGTCCAATAAAATAAACTGTACCATTGCTTGAACTCCCAGTTATCATGTATTCATCATTTACAAACAATCTATCTCCGAGTTTTAATTTCCATAATAATCTCCCTTCTCTATTGAAGAGGTAAACATAACCCCTAGAATCCCCAACAATTACATATTTTCTCGTCACAAAAACATTATTGGCCCATGGACACTCTTTTTTCCAGAGTATTTTACCGTCATTCCTAATAAGATATACGTATCCGGTTGAATTTTCTTGAACAGCGAGTGCTATTGTAGCGTTGTGATACGAAATTGAAAGTATAAAATCTCCTAACATCTCCTTACTCCATACAATCTCCCCATTTCTAAAAAAATATACACTCGCATTTCCATCACATACCTCATAC
>QMUF01000019.1 GCA_003663525.1 Thermococci archaeon
ATATGGGTCTTGGTGAAATTTTGATATCTTTGGTGGGGATTTCTTTTTCCCAAACGATTTTCATAGGAAAAATTTTAGGAGATTTAAATAAAAACTTAATCCATCAATCGGCCACCGTTGACGTCTATTATCTCCCCCGTTATCTGGTCATTTTCGAGCAGAAATATCACTTATGTGCTATATCTTCGGGTTTTGCTATTTTTCCCGTTAGGGTTAATTTTTTCAGGCTTTCTTTATCAGCATCTTCAATTAGTTCGGTTTCCACGCTTCCAGGAGCGACAGCGTTTACTAGTACATGGGGTGCTAAATGCCTCGCCAGGTTAAAAGTGAGTGCAATTAGGCCGCCTTTTGAAGCAGAATAGTGTGCTCCCACGTTAGGGCGTATCTCTCCCTTCCCTGCTATTGATGCTATGTTTATTATTTTGGCTTTTTTCATATATTTTAAAACTTCTTGGGTGACTATGAAAGCTCCTTTGTGATTAACATTCAAAACCCTGTCCCAATCCTCATCGGTTATCTCTATTGGGTTGGAAGTCTTTCCAAGTATTCCTGCATTATTCACTAGGATATCTATTCTACCAAAATTTGTGATGATCTTTTCCACCATGTTTCTAACTTCGCTTCTATTGCTAACATCAGCCTTTACAACCAAGGCTCCAACACCGTGGGATTTGCAAAGTTCTTCAGTTTTCTTGGCTCCCCCAACATCTTTTGAGTAGTTAATCGCAACGTTGCATCCTTTTTGGGAAAGAGACACAGGTATGGCCCTACCAACCCCTCTAGAAGCCCCCGTAACTAATGCAACTTTTCCTTGAGCTCCATTTAGTTCACCAAACATTCTATTGTGTGGAGGAGTAAAAATTTTATTAATGAAAGAAGCATTACGAAATATTTTTACGTTTTTATAACGAATATTGGAACATGAAAGTTTTAGTTATTTTGTTGGGTCTTTTTGTGTTGGTTGCGGGGTGTCTTGAAGGAGGTGAAAAAATGAGTTTGAAGGTTAGCTCGGTGTTTGGTGAGAATGAGTTCATACCTTCCAAATATACCTGTGAAGGTGCAGATATTAGCCCGCCTCTGAAACTTAGTGGATTAAGTGATGAAGCTGTTAGCATAGCAATAATAGTCGACGATCCTGATGCTCCTATAGGGACTTTCACTCATTGGGTGGCTTGGAATATTCCACCTACCAGTGAAATTCCTGAGGGTATTCCAAAGGAAAAGGTTGTTGAAAGTCCGATAAAAATGGTTCAAGGAAGGAACGACTTTGGGAGAATAGGTTATAATGGCTCATGTCCACCAAGGGGACACGGAGTTCACCATTATCACTTCAAGGTTTATATTCTTGACACAAGCCTCAATCTAAAACCAGGTGCAACTAAAAAGGATTTAGAAAGGGCTATGGAGGGCCATATAATTCAGTTTGGGGAGTTTGTTGGTCTTTATGAAAGGAGATGAATTTATTTATCTTTTTCTTTTAAAAATATCACCTTTTAGAGGGTTGGATCACTTGTATCGGAGTTTCACATATAAGTTAATTCCACTCTGAAGGGTTGCAAGGGAGTTTAGGGCTAGAAACACGGGGTCCCGTATTAAGTATGAATAGATTGTCAGCAACAGGGAGGCAGTGACATAGATTATAATAAATTCTAAGTTCAGTGGACACTTTTTATTTTTTATAGTTTCTAATGTTTGGGGTGCCCAAGAACTCACGAGAAGGAGCATACCTATCAATCCCACAACTTCTTTCACATTATCACCTCTTTCATCATTAGCGTCTCAAGACTTAGAGGCACTATTAAAAAGTTTTGTGCACTGTTTTGGGTAAATTCATAGAAAAGAAAAGAGAGAGATAAACAAATACATGTTAATCTTTCTTTAACTCTGAAGCAAGTTTTGAAGTGGCCCAAGTCCTCACGTCATCGTCGAGAATATCGTTAATTATCTTGAACGCTTCTTGTATTTTTCCTTCTCTTGCAAGGGCCAACCCAACCTCGGCTTGGATTTTTGACCTATTCGAGACATCTTTTATAAATCCTGCTATTCTTAAGGCTTCATTAAACCTTTTAAGTGCTAAGAACTCAAAAGCGAGACTCATAAGGGCCTTTGTCACGTTTTCGTAATTTTCTATATCCATTATTGCTTCTATCGTTTTTTCGAGGGCCTCTTTGTAGTTTATTCTTTTTCTGGCCATTTCCACAGTAACCATTGACATTGATTTGGCCCTTATACCTTTGTCAGGGATAGATTGGGCTATCTCTAGTGCATTGGTAAGATCTCCACGAGTTATGAGTTTTGAAACCGTTTCATAGAGAGCTCGTGATTGATACCATTCTTGCATGTGAACACCACATAAGTTTTGCATTTGAAGGATTTAAATTTTCCTACATTCCAATGATAATGTATATTCCAAGTGCTATCAAAATGGCCCCAGCTACCATTGAAAGTTCCCGTGAGCGTTGAACAATCTTTTGAGAGATTGATTTACTCTCTGTTATGCTGCCCATGGTGAACAGTATTATCAGCAAGGGGAGGATAAAAATAATGTTATAGAGGGCCAGAAGTATCAATGTTAACGTTCTTCCAACTTTGGAGATTAAGATTGCATAGGCCAAGTATGTTCCGGCTGAACATGGTAGGAGGGTGAAGGAGATTATCACTCCTAATGAAAAGGCCCCAAAAATTGTTGCTTCTTTTCTGAATATATTTCGTCTTACTTCGTTTTTTCCAACAATCCTGCTTTTTTCTAGGTAGCCCGTGATAAATGTGTAACCCCCGAAAACTATTGCTACAGCTCCAGCAATCCAAATAGGGAGTGTTTTAGTCAATATTACAAGACCTATCCCAAGAACGTAGTATGAGATGTAAATGGCTGCCACAAAGGCCAGTCCGACAGCATAGATTTTTCTTTTGGATATATTTTCTTTTAGGGATAGGGCAATAAGAAGCATTGTGTAGATAACGAATGTACAGGGATTTATTGAATCTGCTCCAGCAAGCGCTAGAAGAGGATAAATCAACTCTTTTAAGCCGAGAAAAGTTAAAATTCCGGCTGTTAGGCCTAGGGAGGACAAACTTATTAGAAGTAAAGCCTTGATTTCAGATCTCACTTGGCTCACCATTTGTGAAAATAGATTCAAGCTTATTAATGATTTCGGTGTTATTCCCTGGGATTAGGTATACTTTATCTGTTATAAAGAGCACACCCTTTACTTTCATGGCCTCCTTGACAAAATCGTCCGCGTAATCCGTTGGAAATTCTCCATTGACTATTGCATATAACTCTCCATCATAGAATATCCCTATGACCGGCACACCGGTTACACCAAGGATCTCGTAGAGTTGGTTGAACATTTGGCTGTTGTGGTCGTTTCCTTGGAGCTCATAATACGTTAGGGCCTCTTTTCCAAATGCTTTGGGGAGTTCTTCTTTCATTTTCTGACAGTGGGGGCATGTGACTACTCCATATTCATAAAAATGGAACTTTGATTTATCTAGTGTGAAGGTGTCTGTGGTTTCTGTAGGGTTGGTTGTTGGAGTGCTAGAAGCCGAATTGTTATTGGAGATACACATGCTTGTGAATACAACCAGCATAATGAGTAATGACACTAAAATTCCCCTCATTGAGTCTCACCTTGGAGTTTAGTATATGCTGTGAGTTATATAGTTTTTTCGAAAGCAAATTTTCTGATTCAAAGAGGGACACAAGTGTTTATGGCTGCAAATTTTTGGGCACGCATCTTTTTAAGATGTTTCAAAAGAAGTTTGTGATGGTGAGAGCATGAATGATGTGGAAAGGGCCCTTCAGACTTTCTATTCCATGAAGCTAAGTGACATCATGCCATCAGTGATTTCAATGCCGATTGTAACTCTGGATTCACCCATAGTGGATGCGTTAAAACTGCTTAGGACAAGGCATCACGTTTGGGTGGTGAGTGATAAGAAGAGCATGAAGCTTGAGGGAGTCATACGATACCTTGATGTTATGTGCATCCTTTTACCTCCAGAAAACACCAAGGCGAGGTTTGGAAACATAAGTGCGATTTTTAAATCCATCTTGGGCGGTGCGGAGAAAGCTGCCGATGTCATGGAGCATAATATAATGACCATAGATGAGAACGCCACAGTTCTCGATGCTTTAACAAAAATGAGGCGTTATAAAGTGCAAATTTTAGCCATAATTGATGAAAAAGGAGCTTTGAAGGGAGAGATAAGCCTGAGGCTGCTCATCGACGAGTTCTTGAGACTAATGAAGGTAGGTGGTGTGCAATGGACGCAACATGGATCCTCTTCACGCTCGGAGTGGCACTAATCTTTGGAAAGCTTGGCGATCATATAATGGAACGTTTTGAACTCCCGGGTGTTCTGGGAGAAATACTCATGGGTATGATTCTCGGAAATCTCATCTATTTTGGCATTATTAAGCCCGAATACCTGGCACTGCACTCAAATGAAACTTTTGAGTTTCTTGCGAGACTTGGAATAATCTTCCTCCTCTTCTTGGGTGGGCTTGATACTGATGTTGAGATGCTCAAAAAGACCGGAGGCGTTGCAACTGTTTCTACCCTCATGGGGGTATTCATCCCATTACTCCTCGGGTATTTTGGCCTTAAACTCATGAACTATCCTTCAAGGGAGGCATTCGCCGGCGGTGTGCTTTTGACCGCAACGAGCATAGGAATTACTGTTAGAGTTATGATGGATCTTGGTGTTTTGAGGAGTGATGTGGGGGCTGCTTCTCTGAGCGCAAGTGTAATGGATGATTTTCTGGGCATAGCTCTCATCATATTCGCCGTTGGTACTGGAAGTGTTTTAGATTTAATAGGTAAAATGGCAATCTTTTTCATTATAACTGGTCTTGTAGCGTGGTACACCATAGAGAAATATATCCACTTTTCAGAATGGCTTCACGTTGAGAAAGGTGTTCTTGGTATGGTGCTTGCTTTAATGTTTCTCTTCTCTGCTTTAGCTGAACACTGGTTTGATGCTGCCATAGAGGGAGCTTTTATGGCCGGTCTCGTTCTCTCAAAACTTCCTGAAGGTAAGAGGATAATGGATGATATTAGAGCCATTGCTTATGGATTTCTTGTTCCTGTATTTTTTGTCTACACTGGAGCAATGCTGGATTTAAGAGTTTTTACCAGCTTTGATGCCTTATCCTTGGCGGGGGTTTTAACTGCAATTGCAGTTATAGGTAAAGTCCTTGGCAGAGGAGTTGGGGCAATGGCAATGGGATGGAATGTTAAAAAAGGCCTTCAGATGGGAATAGGTTCCATCCCAAGAACTGAAGTGGCCCTAGTTGACTTGATGGTCGCCATTCACGGTGGTGCGATTCCTCAAAGCGATGCTCCCAAGTTCATTGCCGCAACGCTGATTTTTATAACAGTCTCTGTCATCATAACCCCACCTCTGCTTAAGTGGGCGTTTAAAGAAGAGGTTGAGAGTATGAAAAAAGGAAAGACTGGGAAGAGGGTTGAAGCGGTTAAAGAAACAAAGAGGCGCATATTCTCACTAAAGAGACCAAGGAAAAGGCCTTAGAAAACTCTTGCATATTCCCATTTTTTAATGCTTGTTATGATTGAGGTTTCAGTACTTTTTATCTCTCCGTTGTTTGCAAGACCCTTTCCGAGAGGATGAGGAGTAGTGGTCGTGTGAACCGGCCTGTGGGGAGCAAACTCTCTCACGAAACTCCTTGCGTAACCGAGGAGTAGTTCACAATGGGGTGGACTTTCTCATGACAACCCTTTCAACAAGTTTTTCATCCTTAACCTTACTGTTGACTCCGGGATTTCTGTTCTCCTCGCTATCTCGGAATAGTTCATCCTCCCATCCTCTTGCAGGAGCCTTAAAATTACCTTATCCCTCTAATCAATCCCTATGCCTTCCACCAATTGTTTAAATGGTATTCTGCTAATTTTTAAATACATCTTGTTATTCTCGTCAAATCGTGCAAAAATTAATCGAAACTTCTATTAATTTCAAACACATATTTTGCTATGGTGGTAAAATGAAAAAAGAGGAAGTAATAGAACGCTACTCCAAAGTTTTTCCAAAGGCTTCTCGTGTTACTTATGCACCGATAGTTGCCATTAAGGCCCAAAATGCAAGAGTTTGGGATGTAGAAGGGAGAGAGTATATTGACTTTTTAAGTGATGCAGCTGTTCAAAATGTTGGCCATAACAACGAGAGAGTCGTTAAGGCAATAAAAGAACAGGCCGATAATTTACTTCATTTTACGTTCATATATGGATTTACAATTGAACCCCTTCTTTTGGCAGAAAAGCTTGGAGAGATTTCCCCTGTTGATAATCCAAAGGTGGTCTTTGGTCTCAGTGGTAGTGATGCCAATGATGGTGCGATAAAATTTACTAGGGCCTATACAAAACGAAGAACCATTCTTAGTTACCTTAAGAGTTATTATGGGGCAACTTATGGAGCTTCAAGTATAACAGGCCTTGACTTTCATGTTAGGGCCCTAGTTGGTGAGCTTAGTGATGTACACTACATCCCATATCCCGATTGCTACAGGTGCCCATTTGGGAAAGAGAAAAACTCCTGCAAGATGGAGTGTATTAAATACATAAAAGCTAAGTTTGAGGGAGAAGTTTACGCCGATGGTGTTGCAGCCCTCTTTGCAGAGCCCATTCAAGGTGATGCAGGAATGATTGTGCCACCGGATGATTACTTCAAGAAGCTCAAGAAGATATTGGATGACCATGGGATCCTCTTGGTACTGGATGAGGTTCAAAGCGGCCTTGGAAGAACGGGAAAATGGTTTGCAATAGAGCATTTTGGGGTTAGGCCCGATATAATAACCATAGCCAAATCCCTAGGTGGAGGGTTACCCATAAGTGCAGTAATAGGAAGGGCCGAGATAATGGACTCTCTCCCACCTTTAGGCCATACTTTCACATTAACTGGTAATCCAGTTACAAGTAGGGCCGCAATGGCAGTTATAGAAGAGATTGAAGAGAAAAATCTCTTGAAAAGGGCAGAAAAGCTTGGAAATTATGCTATGAAAAAGCTCGAAAAGATGAAGAAAGAACATGAACTGATCGGAGACGTAAGAGGCAAAGGCCTGATGATTGGAGTAGACTTAGTTAAAGACAAGGAAACAAAAGAAAGGGCCTATGATGAGGCTAAAAAGATTGTATGGAGAGCCTATGAACTTGGTTTAATTATTGCCTTCCTCCAGGGAAATGTGTTGAGGATCCAGCCGCCACTTACAATTGAAGGGGAGCTTCTCGAAGAGGGCCTTAATAGGCTGGATCAGGCAATGACAGATGTTGAAGAAGGCAAAGTTGGAGATAAGGCTCTTAAAAATGTTCAAGGTTGGTAAATTTTTCTCTTCTTTCTTGCTCATCTCTGTTCATTAGGCCTCTTTTTGCATCCCAAAATTTTATAAAGCAAACTTCGTTCGGCGAGAGTATCGTGGTGGTTGAAAAATGAGGAAAAAAGTAAATGCAACAATGCAGGCTAGAAAAGTTGCCCTGCTTAGTTCAAATTCCAAGATGCCTAAGTGGTTTTACTCTTTCATTCCGTTTAAGGTAGCTACGGGTGGATCTTCTCAAGTCATCCCCCTTTATGCACTCCAGCTTGGTGCTGAGGCGGGTGAAATAGGTCTGTTAACTTCTCTGTCAGCATTTGCATCAACATTAGGGACAGTTTTCTGGGGTAAATTGAGTGATAAGCTTCTTAAAAGGAAGCTTTTTATCTTAATGGGCTTTTTTAGTGTATCCGTATTTCTCAGCGCTCTTTCACTTGTATCAAACTTTTGGGAACTAATTCTCGTTAATGCCCTTTATTCATTCTTCTTGGCGTCAACAGTCTCTATACGAATTGTTTTGCTTTTTAGAAATGTTAGAAAGACTAGATGGGAAGAAGGAGTTGGAAAGTTCAACAAAATTGGGGGTTGGTCGTGGGTAATTGGCCTTTTACTTGGGTTTATACTTGTCAGGTTTCTTGCCTTTAGAGAGCTTCTTCTATCATTTGCTTTCCTAAATATTCCTGCCTTCATTATAGCTTGGAAAACTATTAGAGAAGCACCAGTTTACCTTCATAGGAGTAATATCAAACCTCTCGTAAATCGGGTGATTCAAAAGGGGAGATACTTACCAAACTTTTTAATTCACCTTCCTGCAAGATTGAAAATCTCACCTAAATTCAGAGGGTTGTATCTATCATCTTTCTTCTTTTGGATATCTTCTGGCATGTATTCAACCCAGTTACCAGTGTTTTTAATAAAGAATGGTTTCACAAGTCAGGAAGTTTTTGGGATGGCTCTCCTAAACTCCTCAATCTCAGCACTCCTTTACCAGCGTGTAGGAAGAAAACTTGGATCAAGGACCCCTGTTTTAGCACTAATGCAAGGCTACTTCTCTAGAACAATCGGCATATCTCTCCTCCTACTGCCTTTGGCCATCCCCAATTCATTGCTCTTTCTCAGCACTGCGAGTTATGCCTTATGGGGATATTCATGGTCATATATAAGTGTCTCTTTAATCTCTCTCCTTGGAAGAATGAGTACCCCACGGGAGCAAGGAAACGCTTTGGCAACCTCAAATCTAGTGAACTCAAGTGGTTTTATCTTGGGGAGCCTAATAGGTGGGACTGTGGCATCTAAAATTGGATTTGATGTGAATTTTGCCTCGGCATCTGTGGTGAGTTTCTTGGCCATAATTCCCTTGCTCCCGTTAATGGGCCCACTACCCAGTATCTCGACATTCAAAAGGCCCATTCCACATATTAGGAGAAGAGATTAGTTTATCCCCGTGTTTCCAAGTTCTATATATCTTCCATACTTTTTAACGAAATATATTAAGCGTTTGTATGTCTCATGGTTCACCAAGGTTTCGCTGTCTCCAATCACCACAAGCTTTCTCTTCGCCCTCGTTATAGAAACGTTAAGTCTCCTTAAATCCGTTAAAAACCCAAGTTCCCCTTTCTTATTGGAGCGGACAAGGGAGAGTATTATGATTTCTTTCTCCCTTCCTTGATACCCATCAACCGTATGGATCTCTATCTCCTCATCTTGGATAATAGAACGTATTAAATCAACCTGATCATCATAAGGAGTTATAATTCCAATCCAATCTTTTTTGACACCCATTCTCAATAGCCTTTCAACCACTTCCCTAACCAAAAGGGCCTCGAGGGGGTTCTCCCTAGAGGTTGAGCCTTTTCTCTGCTTCTCGTGTTTGTCCCTCCTCTTTGAGGTGTCCAAGAACACTAGAGGTTCCTCTCTCCTAAGTATAGAGTCCCACGGCTCACCGAAGAAAGGTTCTCTAATCCCCAAGTCAGTCAATGTAATGTTTCTTACACTCTCATCGGCCTTTATCTTTCCATTGTAGAACTCCCTACTTGGGAACTCCATTAAAAGTTGGTTCATGCGGTACTGAATTTTAAGCATCTTTGCTTTGAAAGGATATAATTCTATCAATTTTTCAAAAAGGGTTTCGCTGAGGGCCTTGGCCTCCTCACTTAAAATCGTTGGGGGAAGTTGTTTGTGATCCCCAGCAAGAATAAAGCGCTTGGCTTTTGCAATAGGTATTAAAACACTTGGAATTGTCGCCTGCGAGCCCTCATCTATGATAGCAATGTCAAATCCAACGTCTTTTATGAATTCAAGGGCTGCAGATGAGTTTGTACTCAGAACAACGTCTACATCTTCAATTATCTCACTTATTATCTCACCTTCAATCTTTTCTGCAAATTTATAGAGCTTCTGAATTTGCTCGTTTAGTGTTATCCATTGGGCCATCTGCCTGACATCTTTAGCTGGGACACCTCTAGACCCTCTGCCCCTATATGCCAACTTGAGTATTTGTTTGTTGGTTAATCCTCTTCTCATTTGTGGTGTGGGTTTTTTGTATTGATCCCTCATCACTGCGAGCCTTTCCGCTTTATTTCTCAGTTCTCTAACCTTTCTATGCCGCTCATGAGATTCGACTTGAAATGCAAGTGTTGATTCCTTTAGATGGACTGAGACTCTTGAAGGGTGCCCCAATCTGACGAGCTTAACCTTCCCCCAAAGCCTTTCTACAAGATTATCAACGGCCACATTGCTTTCGGCCGTTGCAAGAACTTTGTTTCCTCTCTTAACTTCCTGTATAATGAGTTCTACCAAAGTTCTTGTCTTACCAGTCCCAAAGGGCCCGTGGATTAGAAAGAAATCCTCGCTTCCTAAGGCGTAACTTACGGCCTCCTTTTGACTCTGGTTTAAGTTCCTGTCAAAAGGGGTGAACTCTTCAGGAAAGCTTTTTAATGGGGTTTCTTGTCCCAGAATAAGCTTTAAGGCTCTAGTACCACTCTCACCCAGTTTTTTAAGATTCTCAAGCTGCCTTCTGAAGGTTATATCGTTAGCGTAAAGGTCTATTCTAACGTTTCTAAAGGCCCAGGAAGGCACTGTTTCGAGGGCTACCACAATAAATCTACTTCCTTTTTCTACAACAGTACCAACAAGATCACTCGCTAGTGGATTCCCCTTACTTATTACAATCAGGTCTCCAACCCCAATTTCAGTTTTAAATGGCTCTTTCCTTCCATACTTTACAAGTTTGAAGCCAAATTCTTCACCAATTACTTTCCCGTTGAGATTTAAAATAGCTCTACCGACTTTCTCTCTTTCATATCCCTTAAGTCTTCGCATTTCTTCTCGCATGGCCTCTATTTCGGCCTCTCGCTCAAGTTCAACAAGATCAACGAGTTTAGCAATGTAAGTTTTAACGTGCATAGTTATCACTGGGTTTTTGTGTATAAAAAGCTCTCGAAACCTTTCCTTTAGAAGAGCTTTTGGTGGGCCCGCGGGGCTTCGAACCCCGGACCTCCCGCTTATCAGGCGGGCGCTCTGACCAGGCTGAGCCACGGGCCCATATTTTGGTGCCCCGGCCGGGATTTGAACCCGGGTCGCGGGATCGAGAGTCCCGTATGATTGACCGGGCTACACCACCGGGGCGTCGATGTTGATAACCAAAAATTAATTTATAAATCTTTCGATGCTTTTTGTATTGGATTTTATGGAAAATTTGGGATGTTAAACTGTTCTAAAAGGCTGAGAGCGGGGCCAATTTAATATGGAAGGAGAACACGTTGGAACAGGAGGGAGGAAGTTAGGGATCTTGGTTCCAGGAATTTCTATGAAAATATCCTCTTTCACCTCCACCCTTAACAGATGATATGGTGTTTTAAAAGAGGCCTTTTCGTCTATTATGGGGATATCACGTTCTCTGTACACGTAATACTCTCCTTTTTTATACAGGGGTTTTATTATCTTGCCCCCATTTGTGAAATATAAGGGCATATCAATTCCATCGATTTTGACATAGTATTTTCCTTTTCTGTGTATTATCGTTATATTTGTGTTTATTGTGGTGTTCTGGAAGTATCTCTCATAAGACCAATTAAATGATTGGGGGATTATTAATGCATAGCCACCAGGATAGTAGTCAATTTGGTCATCTTTGGGGTTGTAAACTACTATACCGGTTTTACTGGATTCGATTATTTTCATACCCTTGTATCTCACTTCATTAGTATTGGTGGTGTAATTTTGCACACTTTCGAGTCTGAAAAGAGGCATTTCGTCAGGTGCAAAGGGGGTGTAATTTCCAACGTATACTGCGATGTTGTCGTGGATTATCGGGTGGAGAGGATCTCTCTGTCTTGTTGGATCTATGGGATACCAGCCCACTTCAGGATCATTTACAATGACCCATGCATGGCCTAGGCCTGTGTGGGTTGAGAACTGTACTAACTCTGGTATTGTGTTGAGTTCAGACGGGTCAATATATTTGTGGCTTCCACCTACAGGGACTAAAACGTAACCCCCAACGTATTCTGCATTAATACCAGCATATCTAAGCATCTGTTGTGCCAAAATTGCCTTGTGTCTACAAACACCTTTTTTCTTTTTCCATATTTCGTCAATCAGCCAATTCGTTTCATTTTTGGTGAAAATCACACGCCCAAGTTCAGTTATGTAAGAAACATCTTCATACGTTATGGTTTTGTGGACAAACCATGAAACTCGCCATGCAAATTCAGCGACGGTGTCACTAGATTCTGCAATTTCTTTCACTATTTTTTTCAAATCTTCAGGAAGATAAACAGACTCATTATATTGGGGGATAAATTTTGAGGACTTAACCGGGGGTGCCCAAATAATTTTTCTTTTTCCTGTATACATAGCATACTCAACGCTGTAGTTTGCTAGGCTTATTTCATAATTCCCTTCTATTGTTGAGCCATATAACGCACTAATTGAGATACCATAATTTAGGGAGACCCCTGGGATTGCAGGGCGATTTTCGGATATAATTATGTACTTGGTTTCGAGGGTGCCAATGGGGATCGTTAAAGCACTTATGGGGGTTGCTGTTAGGAGTAATAGCATCAAAAGCGTTAATTTTATTTTTATGTATTTCATTTTAGCATCTCCGTAGAGAGGCTTATTAGCAAATTTACATCAGTAAAAAATAACATAAAAAGGTTGTGGAACTACAAGACAACTTATGCAGTTCGATAGATATTTGTTAAATTGGAGATATTCGAATATTGATTAAAGATTTTTGGCTATCATTCAACTCATATTCAAAACTCAATGAGTGGTAATCAATTTTTTCTCGAAAAACTTTTTATTGTGGTTTTTGGATTATAATTACTGGTGGTAACCGATGTGGAGGAAAGCACTTGCTTTGGGTTTGGTGTTAATGGCGTTTGGAGTTGTGGTTGGAGGAATATTTGAAAATAGTAACTTGACATACAGATTAACTAAGAAATACACAAATCCCGAAAAAGCTGCAATTGTAGGAGGAGCTGCAGGAACAGCATTAGGATGGGTGGGTGGTAAGGCTATTGATTACTTAAGTGGAAGAGCAGCAGCTTATATCGGGGCACGTGTTGGAGCAAGAGTTGGAGCAGCATTCGGCGGTCTTGTTGGAGTGGCTGTTGGAGTAGTTGTGGGTGCAGCAGTTGGATACTAACGTTCAGAAATCTAAGTGCTGAGCGTGGAGGGAGAACATGAAGCACAATCTTGCCAACATTATTGTTCCAATACTTGCCCTGACATTAATAGCTAAGACTACTCAAAATATAGTATTTACAATTGTTTCGGGTCTTACTTTGGGAAGCTTTCTAGCATCAACCAAACATTCACATACAAGGATCATAGGTACCATAGGCCTAATTATTGGAGTCATCATCGGCTACTCTTTAATTCCGAAAATACTGCCATAGCTCATGTTATCAGTAGTATCTAGTGAAAACCTCTACTGTTTATATTTTTTAACAGGGACACATACCTTTCAACACACGAAACGATCCATGAGGGGAGCATATGAACAACAGACCGTTTTTGATTTTAGTATTCTTTTTCCTTTTAGGTCTAATTTTTGGAGTTTTTTCCGCATTATTTCATGATTATTCGGCATATTTTGGCTTTGATCCTTTTGACAATTTCAATCCGGGAGTTTTATTCTTTTTTAAACACAATCTCAAGGTGGCTTTTTTGTTATGGTTCGGTGCAGTAACGCTTGGTATAACAACCCTGGTGAACTTGTTCTCTAATAGCTTTATTTTAGGCTCAGCTATAAAAACAGTTACAAGTCAAGTTGGACTAACAAAAACTCTCCTCCTAATCCTTCCTCATGGCATTTTTGAAATCCCTGGCTTAATTATTGCCGGAATCGCTGGCTTTAAAATCCCCTATGAGATATTGAGATTCGTTTTGGGCAAGAAGGAGGAAATAATCACTGAAGAAGATGCAAAAGAATTCTTTAAACTTGTTGGTCTTTCAATTCTTCTGATTTTCATTGCGGCGGTAATAGAAAGCAAAATAACACTAAAACTGGCTGAACAATTGTGATCACGTATTATTTTTTCATTTGGACTATTAATAGTACAAACATTTATAAAGTATTAGCACTATACATAGTACATGATATCAAAAGAAGTCTGGGGTAGAATAATAAGGGACCACCTTGAGTGGGATGTTAAACTTGTTGAGCGAAGTATAAACTACAGTATACCTAAGATCCAAAGAGCTTTGGCAATCATTGGGCCACGAAGAGCTGGAAAAACTTATTTCATGTTCCAGATAATTAAAGAGCTTTTAAAACACGGGGTTAAGAAAGAAGAGACGATCTACATTAATTTGGAAGATCCCAGGATAATAGATACTAGTTTAGATGATTTATTAGGCCTCTTGGATGTCTATTACTCCCAATTTCCTGAAAATGTAAAGGGACATAACTACTTTTTCTTGGATGAAATCCAAACAGTTAAAAATTGGGAAAAGTTCGTGAGGTTCTTACTTGATAAAAATCAGCGGGTGATTGTTTCGGGTTCTTCCTCCAGGCTTTTCTCAAAAGAAATAGCAACTGAACTGAGGGGGAGGAGTATCCCTATAAAAGTTTATCCCTTTTCATTCAAAGAGATACTGATTTCTAATGGAATAAAGGTCGATAGATTCTACTCCACTTATGAGGAAGCTAAGATCAAGAAGCTACTTAGGCAATATCTCCGTTGGGGAGGTTATCCCGAGGTTATACTAGACTTTTCTTTGAGGAGAGCTATTCTTCAAGAGATAGTTGACCTAACGATTTATAGGGATATTATTGAAAGGTGGAGGGTAACTAACATAAAAGCTTTGAGAGTCCTTTTCAAGATGCTTGCCTCCTCATCACATCTTTCTATTTCCAAGGCTTATAAAAACTTGAAGGGAATTGGTATCGAAGTTGGAAAAACAACGGTTGCAAATTATTTGGAGTACTTGGAGGACTCCTTGGTCTTTTATGTCCTCAAACCTCTGGCGAAATCGTATAAGTTGCAGGAGTTGTATGGATTTAAACCATATTTGGTGGACAATGGACTGATGGCCGTTTTGGGTATTGAAGACGAGGGTAGATTACTGGAGAATTTGGTTTTTGTCGAACTTTTGAAGGCAGGTCTGGAGCCAAATAGAGATCTATTTTATTACAGGACAAGGGATAATAAAGAGGCGGATTTTGTTCTAAAGGAAAAAGAGAGTGTAAGAGAAATACTTCAGGTTACCTATGAAATTAATAATACCAACTATGAAAGAGAAGTCTCCGCCTTAATCAGAGCATCGAGAGAGCTCAGTTGTAATAATCTTTTCATTATTACGTGGGATCAGGAGGATGTGATTAAAGAGAAAGGGAAGGAAATTAAGGTAGTACCTCTGTGGAAGTGGCTTCTTTCTATTTAGTGGGCGTTATTGTAATTTGAACAATTTTTACCTTTTTGTTTGTGTTGTTGGCAGTTGTCCAGCTCTTATTCAAGGTTAAGGGAGTAGTAATCAATTTTCATTCAAAAAACTTTTTATTGTAGTTTTTGAATTATAATTATTGGTGGTAACCAATGTGGAGGAAAGCACTTGCTTTGGGGTTAATGTTGATGGCTTTAGGAGTTGTGGTTGGAGGAGCTGTTGGAGAGGGGAGGTTTTCAGCGTATCTAAGTAGGAAATATCAGAAAAAAGCTGATTATTATTGGGATAAATATGAAAAGGCATTAGCTGAAGGGAACACTGCAAAAGCTGAATATTACCGCGCAAAAGCTGAGAGATATCAGAGAACAGCAGATAAATATTTTGACGTTG
>QMUF01000020.1 GCA_003663525.1 Thermococci archaeon
ACAAAAACTGTAGAGATAGTAGTGGGGTTTGTTGAGAGGGATAAATTTGGGCCACTTATTAAAGAATTGAATGCTACTTTGCAGAATAGAGTTGCTTATGTTTCAAAAGACCTAAAAGGGAAGTATTTGGTTGTCTTTGTTTTTCTAAAGAAAGATTATGATAGGGCCAATCCGCTTCTTGCCAAATATTCCCTTGAGCGGCTTGAGATCCCAGAAGTAAAAGGAAAACCTAGGGAAGCAATAGAAACTCTCTGGAAACATATTGAAGTTAAAAAACGAGAGCTAGAATCTGCTGAGGCTGAGGCTAGGAATCTTGCGAAACAGTATCATGATGAGCTTGTGTTTTATCAAGAATTGATGGAAAATGAGAGAGAAAAGGCAAATATGCTGAGCAATTTAGTGAGAACCAATATGACATTTGCCCTTGTAGGCTGGCTACCTAAGAAAGATGTGGCCCGCATAACGGAGGGGCTCAAAAAAATCACCTGGGGAAAGGTTTATGTTAATACAAAAACTCCCACAAAAGAGGAATTGGACGAAATACCAATTAAACTCAAGAACCCGAAGTTTATAGAATCCTTTGAAATGCTTACTGAGATGTTTGGAGTTCCAAAGTACAATGAATTGGACCCAACACCACTTCTAGCCTTTACCTATTCGTTCTTCTTTGGTTTTATGCTTACCGACTTTGTTTACGGCCTTATTATTGCAGTTATAGCTTCTTTGCTGATTAAAGGACATAAAAAGTTAAACGATGGAACCTACAAATTTTCAAATATCTTAGTTTGGAGTGCATTTTTCACGACTGTGATGGGAGTTCTCTTTGGTAGTTACTTGGGAGATGCCCTACAGAGGGCAGGCTTAAATGTCCCCGCACTTTTAGACCCGATGAGAGGAGCATTAATGGTCTTAGGTCTGGCACTTGCAATAGGACTTATTCACTTGTTCATTGGGTATACACTTGGGTTCATAGTGAAATTCAGAAACGGTGAAGTGAAGGATGCAGTTTTTGACCAGCTCTCTTGGATGTTAATAATCCTGGGAGTGCTCTTTATAGTACTGGCAATGGCAGACTTCATAAGCATGTCTCTAGGTGAGGTCATATTTGGAGCAGGATTTGTGCTATTTGCAATATCTCAGTTTAGAAGTGATCTTCCACTTCCAATGAGGTTCTTAATGACGATATCTAATTTCTTTGGCTTTATTGGTAACTGGTTGAGTTATGCCCGTTTAATGGCATTGGCACTAGCAACAGCTGGAATAGCCATGGTCATAAATATCATTGTCCAATTAATATGGGGAATAAAAATCGGGCCCATCCCATTAGGCATGGTGGTAGGATTAGTAGTGTTCGTTGGAGGTCACATATTTTCAACTGCTATAAATGCCCTTGGGGCATTTGTTCATGCTCTGCGTCTACATTATGTTGAGTTTTTTGGCACATTTTATTCAGGAGAAGGTAAAAAATTTGAACCATTTAAAGCTAAAAGAGAAGTATCTAAACTTGAGTTAGAAATTTAGGAGGTGTAAGGATATGGAGCCAATAGTTTATGTTGCATTGGGTGCTGCACTTGCAGCAGGTATTGCTGGAGCTGCATCGTCATTTGGAGTTGGTATTGCTGGAGCTGCAGCAGCAGGAGCTGTTGCTGAAGATGAAAAGAACTTTAGAAATGCATTGGTCTTACAGGGTCTCCCAATGACTCAGAGTATTTATGGGTTGATTACCCTCTTCCTCATAGCATTAGTTTCGGGAATACTTGGAGGAAGTTTCAGGTTTGCTGAAACTACAACAGATAATCTAATTAAAGCCGCAATTCTCTTAGGTGCAGGATTGACTGTTGGATTAACAGGATTATCTGCAATCCCGCAGGGCATTATAGCTTCAGCAGGTATTGGTGCCACCGCAAAGAACCCAAAGACATTCACACAATCAATTATATTTGCTGCTATGGCTGAAACAATGGCTATCTTTGGTTTGGTTGGTGCGCTAATCCTCATAATCACGGGAGTTGGCTTTTAAGGCCTTCTCTCCAATATTTCAAGGAGGAACTACCAATGGAAGGAGCAAGGCTAATTATCGAGGAAATTAACAAAGAGGCTGAGCAAAAGATAAAGTATATCTTGGAAGAGGCTGAGCAGAAAGCAGAAGAAATTAAGCAAGAAGCTGAAAAGAAAGCTAGAATCAAAGCAGATTGGATTATTAGAAAGGCCCAAACCCAAGCAGAACTGGAAAAGCAGAGAATAATAGCAAATGCTAAGCTTGAAGTTAGGAGAAGGAAACTTGCTCTTCAGGAAGAGTTAATTAATGAGGTTATAGGGACTATAAAGGATAGATTACTATCGATTCCAGAAGCTGAGTATATGGAAGTACTTAAGGATCTTATAACAAGTGGAATTCAGGAATTGGGAGAAGAGAAAGTAGTACTTAGTTCAAATGGAGAGACATTATCTCTGTTAAAGGCTCACTTGAGGGAAATGGAGAAAAGCGTAAATGAGAAGCTCGGTAAGGATGTAGTAATATCACTGGGAGAACCCATAGAGACAATAGGTGGCGTAATAGTGCAAAATCTGGAAAAAACAATAAGAATAGATAATACTTTTGAAGCTAGAATGGAGAGACTTCAATCTGACTTAAGAACTAAAATAGCGAAAATTCTATTTGGGTGAGAGGCGTGGAAGTGAGTACTATAACGGTACTGATGGATACAACCTTGGTCGTGATTTTTACTTGGGTGGCATATAAAACAGGTCAAATACTGTGGAAGTACACTCCATATTCATATCCCAATGCTAGGATTAAAGCTATGGAAGCAAGATTATTCAATGAACAGAAACTTGGAGAATTGGCAGAATCAAAAACCCTCAACAACTTTGTGATGAACTTGGAAGATAGTGATTACAAACCATATTTGGGGAACTTACCCTCCTTAAGAGCGGAGACTATTGACAGGGCATTGGAAGCATCCTTAGCTGATACATACCAGTTAATGCTGAAAATTTTACCAAAAAGAACAAGTGCATTTTTCCAGCTTCTTCTTGAAGAATGGGACGTTAGGAATATCTCTTCAGTAGTTAAGGCGAAATTTAAGGGAGAGGTGGCAAGAGACTATATACACGAATTGGGCACTCTTATAGGGAAAGTAAAGGCTATGGCTGAGGCCAAGACTCTGGAAGAAATTCTTGTTATACTTGAAGGCACGGAATATGAGGATCCATATCAGAGACTCCTTCTTAAGGAGATAAGTCTAGAAGAGTTTGAAACTGAGTTGTATAAAAAGCACTATTCCAAACTCCTTGAATATGCTCACTCTCGGAAAGCTGAAGAAAGAGAGATCCTCGAAGAATTCGTGAACTTAAAGATTGATAAAATAAACCTGGTAACAATTTTGAGAGCTAAGGCACACCATTTAAGTGCAGATAAGATTAGGAGCTCCCTTATCCCTGGCGGGAAAATGAACAGAAAACTCATTGAAACTCTCCTAAATGTAGAAGATATTGAAATGGCACTAGCTGAGCTTGATTCTACAGAGTACTCTTCGATACTAAGAGAGGTTAGAGAAAAAGTTATGGTGGATATTTCAGCTTTTGAAAGGGCATTCGAAAAGTATATTCAGCAAAGAATGTCTGAACTTACAAAATTCTACCCACTTAGTATAGCTACTCCGATAAGCTATATACTACAAAAAGAATGGGAAATCAGAAGACTTAAAGCAATTGCCAAGTTAATAGAAGATGGGCTGAAACCAGAGGTAATAAAGAAGATTATAGGTGAGCAATTATGAAAATAGTGGTGTTGGGCGATAAAGACACGACACTTGGCTTTAGGTTAGCAGGGGTTCATGAAGCTTATTCTTTTGAGGATACGACACATGAAGTGGAGAGAGTGAGAAATAAAATAATGGAATTGATAGAAAGGGAAGATGTTGGTGTGATTTTAATAACAGAACGGTTGGCACAAAGGGTGGAAATTCCAGATGTCACATTTCCAATAATTCTTCAAATTCCTGATAAATACGGATCATTGTATGGTGAAGAACAACTAAGAGAAATTGTTAGAAGGGCCATAGGTGTTGAGATAAAGAGGTGAAAAATATGGGAAAGATAGTTAGGGTTACTGGGCCATTGGTGGTTGCAGATGAGATGAGAGGTTCTAGGATGTATGAGGTAGTCAGGGTAGGTGAACTAGGGCTTATCGGAGAAATCATTAGATTAGAAGGGGACAAAGCAGTTATTCAGGTTTACGAGGAAACTGCAGGTATTAAACCCGGAGAACCAGTTATAGGTACAGGGGCATCTTTGAGTGTTGAACTTGGGCCGGGGCTGCTTACTTCAATATATGATGGAATTCAAAGGCCTCTTGAGATATTAAGGAGTCAAAGTGGGGACTTTATAGGAAGAGGTCTCACAGCCCCTGCTCTTTCTAGGGATAAAAAGTGGCACTTCACACCAAAAGTTAAAGTCGGGGACAAAGTGGTCGGTGGGGACGTCATTGGCGTTGTTCCCGAAACAAGTATTATAGAGCATAAGATAATGATTCCCCCTGGGATTGAGGGTGAGATAATTGAAATTGTCGGAGAAGGCGATTACACAATAGAGGAAGTTATTGCAAAGGTTAAAGCTCCAAGTGGTGAGATTGAAGAGATTAAAATGTATCAAAGATGGCCAGTTCGTATGAAGAGGCCTTATAAACAAAAGTTACCTCCAGAAGTCCCCCTTGTTACAGGGCAGAGGACAATTGATACTTTCTTCTCGCAGGCTAAAGGAGGAACTGCAGCTATTCCAGGGCCCTTCGGAAGCGGAAAGTGTGTAGACGGAGATACTTTGATATTCACAGAGGAGTTTGGTTTAATCAAGATAAAGGAGCTCTATAAGGAGTTTGATGGAAAGGGTAGGAAAACGGTTGGGGAAAATGAGGAGTGGACTGAGCTCGAGAAGCCAATAACTGTATATGGTTACAAGGATGGCAAGATAGTGAAGATTAAAGCCACCCACGTCTACAAGGGGTATTCCAGTAGGATGATTGAGATAAAGACAAGAACAGGGAGAAGAATAAAAGTTACTCCGATTCACAAGCTGTTTACAGGTAAGGTAACCAAGGATGGGCTCATGCTTGGGGAAGTAATGGCCATGCACCTAAAGCCAGGGGATAGAATAGCTGTTGCAAAGAAAATTGATGGAGGGGAGTACGTTAAGCTCACTATAACTCTAGATCTCAGGAGAAGCAGGAAGATTAAAGTTCCAGAAGTGCTTGATGAGAAGTTTGCTGAGTTTTTGGGCTATTTGATGGCAGATGGCACGTTGAAGCCAAGAACAGTTGCAATTTACAACAACAATGAGACATTGCTTGAGAGGGCAAATTCTCTCTCTAAGGAGCTCTTTGGAATTTCCGGAAAGATAGTCCAAGAAAAAACTGTTAAGGCTCTTTTAATTCACAGCAAGCCCTTGGTCGAGTTCTTCAGAAAGCTTGGAGTTCCAACAGGTAGAAAAGCTAGAAACTGGAGGGTTCCCAAGGAATTGTTGCTTTCACCTTCAAGTGTTGTTAAGGCGTTCATAACTGCTTACGTTGCCTGTGACGGTCACTACCATAAAGAAAAGGGTGAGATTGAGATAGTTACGGCCTCTGAAGAGGGAGCATATGGACTGGGCTACCTGCTTGCAAAGCTTGGTATCTATGTAATACTCAGGAAGAAGCGGGTAAAGGGTAGAGAGTACTATAGAGTTCTTATAAGTGGGAAGACAAACATTGAGAAGCTGGGAATTAAAAGAAACACAAAAGGTTATACAAGCATTGACACTATTCCAGTTGATGTTGAGAGTATGTATGAGGTGATAGGAAGACCTTACGCTGAGCTAAAGAGACTTGGAATCGAGGTCCACAACTACCTAAGAGGAGAAAGCATGAGTTATGAAACCTTTAAGAAGTTCGCTAAGTTTGCTGGTCTTGAGGAGGTAGTCGAAAACCACCTGAGTCACATTCTTTTCGACGAAATAGTTGAGGTTAAACATATTGCAGAGCCACAGGAAGTGTATGACATAACGACTGAAACCCACAACTTTATTGGGGGTAACATGCCAACTTTCCTCCACAACACCGTCACCCAGCACCAGTTGGCAAAATGGAGTGACGCTGAAGTTGTTGTTTATATTGGTTGTGGCGAAAGAGGAAATGAGATGACGGACGTTCTTGAAGAGTTCCCCAAACTTAAAGACCCAAGAACAGGAAAACCATTAATGGAAAGGACTGTGCTTATAGCGAACACTTCAAACATGCCTGTTGCGGCGAGAGAAGCCTCTATTTATACGGGGATTACAATAGCTGAGTACTTTAGAGATATGGGTTACAACGTAGCTTTAATGGCAGATTCAACCTCAAGATGGGCAGAGGCTTTGAGAGAAATTTCTGGAAGACTTGAGGAGATGCCTGGTGAAGAGGGTTACCCAGCATATTTGGCCTCAAAAGTGGCTGAGTTCTATGAAAGAGCTGGTAGAGTGAGAACGTTAGGAAGCGATGATAGAATTGGAAGTGTTAGTGTCATTGGGGCTGTTTCACCTCCTGGTGGTGACTTAAGTGATCCAGTTGTTCAGAACACTTTGAGAGTAGTTAAGGTCTTCTGGGCCTTAGATGCTGAACTCGCAAGAAGAAGACACTTCCCAGCTATTAATTGGCTTACAAGTTATTCGCTTTATGTAGACTCGATCAAAGACTGGTGGCACAACAAGGTTGACCCAGAATGGAAAGCAATGAGAGATGAGGCAATGGCACTCCTGCAGAAGGAATCAGAGCTTGAGGAAATAGTTAAGATAGTTGGACCAGATGCACTGCCCGAGAGAGAGAAGGCCATATTACTTGTGGCCAGAATGCTTAGAGAAGACTATCTCCAGCAAGATGCCTTCCACGAAGTTGACACGTACTGCCTACCAAAGAAGCAAATAACAATGATGAGGGTTATTCTCAATTTCTACAGACATACTATGAGGGCTATAGATGCAGGAATTCCAGTCGAAGAAATTGCAAAACTCCCCGTTAGGGAAGAGATAGGAAGAATGAAGTATAATCCAAACATCGAAGAGATAGCTGCCCTGATGGAAAGGACCAAAGAGCAATTTGAAGAACTCTTTAAGAAGTATGGAGAGTGATAAAATGCCTGCTATGGAATATTCCACAATAAGCAAGATTTACGGTCCTTTGATGATTGTTCAAGGTGTTAGAGGAGTAGCATATGCTGAGGTTGTAGAGATAGAAGTCGAAGGGGGGGAGAAAAGGAAGGGACAAGTCTTAGAAGCAAGGGAGGATCTAGCTATCGTCCAAGTTTTCGAAGGAACCAGAGACCTAGATGTAAAAAGCACAAGGGTTAGGTTCACAGGGGAGACACTAAAAGTTCCAGTATCAATGGACATGCTTGGAAGAGTGTTCAATGGTATTGGAGAACCAATAGATGGTGGTCCGGAGATAATTCCAGAGGATAGAAGAGACGTCCATGGGGCTCCTCTTAACCCTGTGGCAAGAGCATACCC
This sequence comes from Thermococci archaeon, assembly GCA_003663525.1. Lineage (GTDB taxonomy): Archaea > Methanobacteriota_B > Thermococci > Thermococcales > Thermococcaceae > Thermococcus_A. Next base: position 7,516 of record QMUF01000020.1, read on the forward strand.
AAGAGATTTCATTCAAACTGGTATTTCGGCAATAGATGGGATGAACACCCTTGTTAGAGGTCAAAAGCTCCCGATTTTCAGTGGTAGTGGTTTACCTCATAATATGCTGGCTGCACAAATTGCAAGACAAGCGAAAGTTTTGGGAGAGGAGGAGCAGTTTGCCGTAGTATTTGCAGCTATGGGTATTACCTATGAAGAGGCAAACTTCTTTAAAAAGAGTTTTGAAGAAACAGGGGCTATTGAAAGGGCCGTATTGTTCTTAAATCTTGCAGATGATCCGGCCATTGAGCGTATTATCACTCCAAGAATGGCCCTCACAGTAGCAGAGTATCTAGCTTTCGATTATGACATGCAGGTCTTAGTTATTTTAACGGATATGACCAATTATGCAGAAGCTCTGCGTGAAATCTCAGCAGCAAGAGAAGAAGTTCCGGGAAGGAGAGGATATCCAGGTTACATGTACACTGACTTGGCAACAATTTATGAAAGAGCTGGTAGAGTTAGGGGAAGAAAAGGAAGTATCACTCAGATGCCAATATTAACAATGCCAGATGATGATATTACCCACCCAATTCCAGACCTTACAGGTTACATTACTGAAGGGCAGATAGTTCTGAGCAGAGATCTACATAGAAAAGGTATCTATCCACCAATCGATGTTCTTCCAAGCCTTAGCAGATTGATGAAAGATGGTATAGGTAAGGGAAGAACAAGAGAAGAGCACTCACAGCTCAGTCAGCAGCTTTATGCAGCTTACGCTGAAGGTAGGAGCCTAAGAGACCTTGTAGCAGTTGTTGGTGAAGAGGCCCTCTCAGAAACAGATAGAAAGTATCTCCAATTTGCAGACAAGTTTGAAAGGGAGTTTGTTGCACAAGGATATGATGAGGATAGAGGGATATTTGAAACCCTTGATCTTGGATGGGACCTCCTTTCAGTACTACCAGAGTCAGAGCTTAAGAGAGTTGAGAGAAAGTACATAGAGAAGTATCATCCAAACTACAGGCACTCCTCTTAATTCCCTTTATTTTCATTGAGGTGAGTTGAATGACAAGAATACTAAAAGTGAAGCCAACCAGAATGGAATTACTTAGATTAAAGAGGAGGATAAAATTAGCAGAAAAAGGTCACAAAATATTAAAAGAAAAGCAAGATGCCCTTATAATGGAGTTCTTTACGATTTATGATGAGGCACTGGCATTAAGGAGAGAGGTCAATCAAAAAATAGCAGAAGCATTTGAGCAACTTAGGTTGGCTGAGATAGATGTGGGTGTTGTAAGATTGAGTGAAATTGCCCTAAGTGTTAAGCCTAATAAGGAGATAAAAATAAAGAGAAGGAATATTATGGGAGTGCCAGTCCCACTTATCGAGGCAGAAGGATTTAGAAGAGACCCCTATGAAAGAGGGTACGCGTTTGTTTCATCCTTTCCTAAAGTGGATGTTACGGCAGAAAAATTCGAAGAAGTTCTGGAATTAGTTACACGTTTGGCAGAAATCGAAGAAACTCTAAAAAGGCTTGCAAAAGAGATAGAAAAAACCAAAAGAAGAGTAAACGCCTTGGAATATATTATTATACCTCGGATGGCAGAAACTGTAAAATATATTAGCCAGCACTTGGATGAGATGGAAAGGGAAAACTTCTTCAGGTTAAAGAGAGTTAAAGCTCTTCTCGAGGCCAAGGCCCAAGGTTAGTTATCTTTTTATCTTTTCATTGGGATTTTATTTTTGGTGAAAACTAATGACAGTTAAATTATTTTATAGTGATCCATATTTAAGGGAAGTAAGTGCAAAAGTTGAGAAAGTTGAGGTTAAAGATAGTAAAGTGAGATTAAAGTTCGATAGGACTATTTTCTATCCCGAGGGCGGGGGTCAGCCTGGTGATATTGGTGTCATAAAAGGAGAGGGATTTAGAATCGAAGTTGAAAAAGTAGAAGGAAAAGAAGATATTTGGCATGAAGGCAAAGTCAAGGGAAGGGTACCAGAAGTAGGGGAAGAAGTTGAACTTGAGCTTGATTGGGAGTGGAGATATGAGAATATGAGGCAGCATACGGGCCAGCACATTCTTTCTGCAATTCTAAAGAAAATGTATGATAGCGACACAACTGGATTCCAGATATTCCCTGAGTATAATAAGATAGAAATAAACTTTGATGAAGAGTTGACATGGGAACACATACTTGCAGCAGAGTTTGAGGCAAATGAAGTTGTTTGGGATAACTTGCCAGTTGAAGTTGAGGAATATGAAGAATTACCGGAAGAGGTTCATAATGCCCTTAGAAAAGACCTGTCAAAAAACGTACAAGGAAAAATACGACTAGTAAAAATCTCAAATATTGATTTAATTCCATGTGGTGGAACTCACGTAAAAAACACTGGAGAGATAGGTTTCATAAAGGTTCTCAACTTTTATAGAAAAACTAAGAATATTTGGCGTATAGAGTTTGCATGTGGGTATAGGGCATTAATATACTTAGATAAACTTTTGGAGGATTACTGGAGGAGCTTAAATGAGATGTCAAATAAAAACCGACCTCTGCTTGAGAGAATACGGAAATTCAAACAACTATTAGAGGAACTTGAAAGTGAGAAGGATCAGCTGAGGAAAGAATTATGGGAATGGAAAAGCAAGGCTTTGTTACAAGAGGCCGAAGAAATAAGTGGGGTTAAAATTGTATCATTCTTAGATACTTGGGAGATGAAAGACGCTCAAGCATTCATTGTTTACTTTATTGAAAAGAATCCGAAAACGGTGGTACTCATTGTGGGCAGTAATTACTTACTCTTCGCTAAAAATAAGAATATTGAGAGAATTTCAATGAATGAACTCCTGAGAGAGGTGTTGAATGAAGTTGGTGGTGGCGGAGGTGGAAGTGAGATCTTAGCAAGAGGTGGGGGATTTAAGAGAAGTCCTGAGGAGGTTCTTGAAATAGCAAAGAAATTTTTAAAAGAGAAGATTAAGGAGGATTAAGACCATTTTGGCTTTAATCCTGCCCACATTCTCATTTTTTCATAGGCAATAATTCTTGGTATATTGGGGTTTTCAATTGGGCCTGGATTTTTCATGTAGAATGCGTTTACTTCGTAAATAGTGCCGAATTCCTTTTTGTCAACAGCCATTTTTCCTAATCTAACTAGATCCACTAAGAGGCCTGCTAGGGCGGGGCTGTCATTGATTCTTCCGTTTATTATAAGTTCGTCAACGGCCCCGTTGAAACTCACATACTCTATATGCATTGCTATGAACTTCTTATCTCCTAGTGGTTCCAAAAAGCCGGTGGGCTTAATGTAGTGGGGAGCATCATATCCAAGAAGCTCCTTAACAATACTTGATTTAGTGAACTCCTTACTCTTGTTTCTCTCTTTGTCTGTTAGAGCTAAGAAATCTGCGTTCCCTCCAATATTGAATTGGGCGATATCTTTGACATATCTATTTCTCTGAGCTAGGTGCGATAAAATATCTGCTGTTAATGGGGTTGCTCCAGTTGCTCCATCGTCCCCAAATATGACCAGATTATTTTCTTTAGCGAGTTCTACAAAAGCGGGGTCATTTGCTATTAATGTTGGGATTGCATTTACGAAGGCTGCACCTCCAACCTCCTTTGCATAGAGGGCTGCAGCGTATGCATACACTTGAGTGGCTGTCAGTCTTTCTCTATTATTGTCTTCGATTGCTTTTATTAGTTCCTCTTTGTTTCCAAATGGAGTAAATGCTTCTGTAGTACAAACATTTATTATTACATCGGGGGCAGATTCTTTCCATTCTTCAACGAGCTTCTCAACGGCTTCTTTCAGAGTCATCTCATCATCTAATCCCTCTGTGTCTATGGGCAAATTCCTTAAACTTCTTAGATGGATCCCCTTTCTTACTATAACATTTCTCAAACTTTCTGGAATGTGGTTCTCCCAATAGTTTTTAACCACATCATAAACAGATTTTCCAATTTTGTTTTTGTCAACATCATAACTACCGACTATCTCGATATCTTCAACCTTTTCTTGGAGCTCGTTTTCTAAAGGAATGCCATGATATCCAAGTTCCCCGTTTTTTATCCTCTCTACACCGAGAGCAAAAATACTTCCCACGTACCCTTGACCTAGTATGAGCACACGTACCATTTTTATCACCTCTATCTGGTTGTTTTATGTTTATTAAATATTTTTTAGTCTTTAATCTTTTATAAGTATATATAATACTTTCGGGAATGTATATAGTATGAGATAGAAGATTTGATGATGCTTTTGAACGGAAACATAAATATTTATAAGAGTTGATCTCCAAAAATACCACGATGAAATTACTACTGAGAGGCCTCTTATAATAAATTGCACCATTTTGACTTGGTGGGCCTTCCGGCTTTTTCGGAGGTGGCAGGTTATGAAAGGGAAATTTGGGATATTGGTGGCTTTAGTAGTGTTTTTTGGAGTAGTGGCGAGTGGATGCATTGGGGGAGAAGAAACCTCCAAAACAAAAACAACTAAAGTTGAATTGACGGGAGACTTTGTGAAAGATGTAGTAGCAATAGGAAAAGCCCTTGAAGAAAATGGTATAAATGAGGTCAAGTTTTCGGCATGGGGGTCTGGAGATCCCAACAGTGTCATGAGAGTTCATGGCATCGTGGAGGCAGCTAGAAGAATAAATAAGGTTTGGGAAGAGAATGGTGTCAATGTGAGAGTGATAATAACTGATAAATACTACACAGCAGCTTTTCAAGATGCCTATCAAGAGTATCTCAGTAAACAACCTCTTGGCCAGGCAGGGGATTTCTTTGTGAATTCCTACGCATTTTTACCAACATTAGCGGATGAGGGATACATCCTCGAGATAACTGAATATGCCAACGCCTACAAGAGTGTTATAGATGATTTCTACCCATCCCTCATAGAGGCATCAAAATTTGATGGAAAGCTTTACGGCCTCCCTCAAGACACCGAAGCAAGACCATTTTACATAAGGACAGATGTTGCAGCAAAGATAGGCTTTAACTTAGATGGGCTTGAAGAAAAGGTCAAGAATGGGGAATTTACATGGAGTGATGTTCATCAGTGGGCAAAGAAAGCAAAAGAGAATGGGGCTGCTGAGTGGGGGCTCATACACAGAAAAGGATCAGCACATCCAGATTTGATTCAGTTTATCTTCGCTTTTGGTGGGAAGTTATACGATGAAAACTCCAAAAAGCTTGTAGTTGATGTTCCAGCAATTTACAAGTGGCTTTATGTTGAATGGAAATTTGCTCAAGATGGTCTCCTTCCAGAAGACATAATGAGCTGGGATTGGGCGAAACAAATACATCCTGCGATTGTTGAAGGACGAACCCTCTTTGACATAGGTGGCACTTGGTACTGGACAGAGTGGCAAACAAAAGATTACTATGGAAAAGAAGGAACTCCTAGGCCATTGAAGCCTGAAGAAGTGCAGGCGTGGCTTGCCTATACACTCTTCCCGGCTGGTGAGGAGGGATTAAACCCAGTAACCCTAAGTCAACCCTTTGTATGGATGATAAACTCCCAAGCAGGCCAGCAGAATCCAAGTTATGAGGAACTTAAAGAACTGTACCATGAGCTCGCCTTTTTAATGATAATCAAGGCAAGTGACCCAGATATAAATGCGATACACAGTGTAATAAGTGCTCATTTGCCTGTCAGAAAGGCTGCTGCGGAGCTTATAAGGGATGAAGAATGGTTGAATGAGTTAAAGAACCTTAATCTGGATTTAGATCAAGAGGTAAAAGATAACTTAAGAGATATTGTTGCAACTACAGTACACCCAATAAACGCTAAATTCCTTGCTGATGTTAGTTACATGCTCGAGTACACAAAATTGGCTCCAGCTCATCCAAAATATCCAGCACTGGCAGACATATTCAAGGAGGCCTTGGACAAAGTGTTGAGAGGAGACATGTCTCCAGAAGATGGTGTTGAATACATAATTCAAAAAGTCAATGCGGATCCAGAGCTCGCACAAAATGTGGAAGTCATTGGAGAGGTTCCAAAGGACTGGCAATTCCCATGAGGTGAGAGTTTATGAAAGGGAAAAAGCTTCAGACCCTTTCTTTTTTTCTTTCTCCAATGATTATAATGGTAGGTCTGTTTTATTTAATTCCGCTTATTTTCACGATTTATATAAGTTTCACAAAGATGAAGAATTGGAATACGGAGAAGTATCTGAGTGAGGTTGTTGGATTTTATAATTATCAAAGACTCTTTCATATGTTCCAACATGACCCTATGATTAAGGCTATTCTTCTGACTACGGTCATTTTTGTTGGGATAACCCTTATTATAAATGTTCTTGGGGGTCTTCTCCTAGCATTGGGGACATTTTTTGTAAATGAAAGTTCTGCCTCGGCTATTAGACTTCTTTGGTTGCTTCCCAGAATGTCTCCAATAGCTGTTTATAGTTTGGTATGGTATTATTTCTTCCATGGGAGTGATATTGGAACGTTGAACTCTATTCTGATGAAATTAGGGGCCATATCCACTCCTATTCCTTGGGGTCAAATGACTCCTTGGGGGGCTTGGAGTGTTATTATTTTTGTGAATGGACTTGTGGGAGTTAGTTTTGGGATGATAGTTTTTACTTCGTCCTTAAATCAAATACCAAAGGAGCTTGTGATAGCAGCTAGGGTTGATGGGGCCTCAGCATGGCAAATTTCGAGAAGGATATTAATCCCCCTCACAAAGTGGCACTTTCTTTATGTATTAACTTGGCAGTTTTTGAGCCTTTTAACAACTTATCCACACCTCTTTTTGCTTGTTGAGTGGGATTTGGTGAATAGGGACTACGGTACTACCTTGGCCCTCTATGTATTTAACACTGCGTTTGGTCGTGGAGAGCAGGATCAAGGATTAGCAGCAGCTGCAGCGGTTATACTTTCCATAATAGGGATTCTTGGTGGACTTGTTACCCTAAAAGTCCTCCAGTTTGAAAGAATGATCCATGAGCCAAGGGGTGATATAGAATGAGGGATGTAGAAACTAGACCAAGGAGGAATGAATGGTTCATAATTGTTGCAATAATACTTGTGAGTCTCCCACTTATATTGGGCTTTTTGCTCTTAATCCTGTCAAGCTTTAGTGAGGACATGATTACTAACCTAAGCCCCAACTCTTTTAGACCTACTATCGAAAACTGGATAAATGTTTTTCAAGGAAAATTAGCCATAACCGGTGGTATACGACAGAATATACTAAAAATCACGTTTAATACTCTTATAGTCGCTCTTGGCGTCTCTGGGATAGTAACTTTAATTAGCACCCTTGCTGGGTATTCTCTCTCTAGAATGAAATTCCAAGGGAGAAAATTGATGATGCTTCTCCTCCTCATGCTTCATGCCTTTCCAGGGGTTGCGTTAATTGTAGGGGTTTACCTTTTCTATCGCTTAACATTTCCTCAAGATCCTTCTATGGTTCGGTTATATTCATTTTTCTACGTAGTTCTTGCAAGAGCGGCTCTTGAAATTCCAATGTCTGTATGGCTTATGAAAGGCTTTTTTGATACGATTCCTTGAGAGTTTGAGTGGTCAGGAATAATAGATGGAGCATCTAGGATAAAAGTGTGGCGGAAAATAATGTTACCGTTAATAAAACCTGGAATTTTG
>QMUF01000021.1 GCA_003663525.1 Thermococci archaeon
AAATAGAAGTCTGGGGAGAATACGACGAAGATTTCACAACGCCTGAACCTGCTTGTCCTGTAAACTATACTTACAATCGGGCAGAAAGTATTGAAGGAGACGTGAGAATACACACAAGCTTTGGAACAAGCGGAATGTATTATCTCAAGTTGCTGGCGTGTGAAGAAGAAGGAAATGAGCTAAAGCTCACCTTCAAGCTGTGGAAATGTAATCCTGCATCCGTTATGTGCACCTCGGATCTTACATTCCCAAAATTTGAAATCAAGTTTTTGAAAGACTATCAAAAAGTTAAGGTAACCGTTCTGGCAGATAGCTGGAAAGGAAAAAGAACAGGCATATATACCTTTGACCTCTCGCACAAGCCCCTCTGGGTTCTCTACGAAGACTCCGAGAAAAGAGAAGAGATGTACATTTACAGAAATGGTTGGGTTAGAGTTCTCTACGCAGTTCCCTCAAAAGAAGCACTCGAAGTGATTGGCAGTCCTTACATTTACCTTTACCCATGGGAACTTTTTGAGAAGTATGGACATAATCAGACGAGGCTTAATCAGGAAACCTTAACAATTGCAAAGGAAAAAGGGTACCTTGCAGAGGAGAAAGAACACTTGGTATTTGTTTACGTTCCAAACTTCACCAGAGACACCCTCCAAAAAGTGGAAGAAGATTTCGGAGAATATGTTCAGGCAATAGTGCTGAGGAATGAATAACTATTCAACCTTTCGAGAGAAAGCCTTAAAAACTCTCTTCCAAGCTCAAAACGATGGCCATGAAAAAGCTCAGCAATATTTTCAAAGAACTTCTCAAGGAAAAGGGAATTGACAAGGTCGGAAGCCTATCGAGGAGAGTTCCCAAGAGAGACTCCAGCAGGCCATTGCAGGAAATAGCCATAGCAGTTCTTGAGGGAAAAGGTGTCATTGTGAAAGTAAATGAACTAACGACGATAGCTTGGGATCTAAGCGGAAGAGTAACAAAAGGCGCTCTTTTTGCCTATGTGCCATTAAATTCCTCGCATCTAAAAAAGTTTGAAGTTGTTGTTGAAGGTAAAGACCTCAGAGAGAGACTTTACCAGCACAGGTGGCCGTATTTTATAATTGACCTCATGCACTGGGAAAAACACACGGAGAAAGAGAAGAAGAAAGTGGCCCTTCAAGCATCTCAAAGCTATGGTATAATGAGAGACTACCTGTGGGGAGACAGGTTAGCGCTTACATGGGTTAACGAGGAATTTAAGGAAATAGCAAACTTTCCCTTAGAGAAGGTTACCACTTATGAGGGTCCAACATGGGATTTTCTCAAAAAAGAGGGAATAGAGAGAGTCGTTCTCCTCGATCCATGGGCAGATAAAGACTTAAGTGAGGATGATTTCTCAGCTGGGGCATTTATAATTGGAGGGATTGTCGATACTGGGGGAACAAAGAAGAAAACCACGCCGAGAATAGGGGAAGAACTTGAAAAGAGGGGAATAAAAGTCCTAAGAAGGAAGATCTCACTAAGAGGAGATATAATCGGCGTTCCTGATAGAATAAACCTCATCCTTGAAATTCTGCTCAAGATGATTTTGGAGAATAAACCCATGGAGGATGCAGTTTTGGAAGTGCAATCACCCCTTCACGCAAAGTGGAGGTTGAGAAAAGAGCTGCCAAAACACAAGAAAAGGTTCTTAATAGATGGAAAGAAGTTTTTGATCGTTGAAAAGGAGCTCTTTTGTGAATACTCAAAATGGCTCAACATAAGATGGGAGGATTTTGTTCAGGTTGTAAGAGAACTCAACTTTGTAGCCCTTGAAAGGAAAAGAATCCAGCATCTAAACAAGATTTCGACCCCTAGAATAATCAACGGAAAGCTCTATAGGGTTATTCTGCTGAAAAGAGCCATGATGCTCTGCTATAATTGTTAATTAGCATTCTGCTCCTTTTCCAATTTTCCGAAAAAGTTATAACTTACGGTACCGTAAGCAACTTATGGTGGCGTAAGTGCTGTTTGATCTAAGACCAAAGAGCAGAAGAGAGGAGATATTTGATAGGGAGAAAGAGTTTAAAGAGCTCGAAAAAAGCGTGGAAATGTATCCAATGACTCTTATATTGGGTATTAGGAGAGTTGGAAAGAGCTCCATTCTGCGGGCGTATCTCAACGAAAATCCCGGGATTTTAATTGACTGCAGGGAGTTGTATGCAGAAAGCGGACATCTAACAAAGGAAGATCTTATAAGAAACCTCCAATCAAAGGCAGGATTGCTGAACAAGATAATGTCAAAATTTAAGATCTCAGTTAACTTGAAGTTCTTAACAATAGAACCCAGAGAACTCTCTTTAAGAGAAATTTTCAAGGAGCTGAATAAGATTGGAGAAAAAACAGGGAGATTTATAATAGCTTTTGATGAGACTCAATACCTCCGATTCTATGGCTCAAGGGGTGGAAGAGAACTTTTGGCATTATTTGCTTATGCATATGACAACCTTCCAAACTTGAGACTTATATTAACAGGTTCGGAAATTGGACTTCTCCATGATTTCCTTAAAATAACCAGTTACGGGAGTCCCCTTTATGGAAGGCTCGGCGGAGAGATTATTGTGGAGTCATTTAATAGAAAAACATCCCTTGAATTTCTCAAGTTTGGATTTGATGAAGCCGAAGTTGAGGTTAATAAAGAGGAAATAAAAAAAGCCGTGGAGCTTTTGGATGGAGTACCTGGATGGCTTGTGATCTTTGGAGTGGAATATTTAAAAGATAGGGACTTTGAGAAGGCCATCCGGAGAACGTTTGAAGTCGCAAGAGGCCTTGTGATTGGAGAACTAAAAGAGCTGAAGCAAAGAAGTCCTAGGTACGTTGAGATATTGAAGGGCATAGCCCTAGGCTACAACAGATGGAGCCTTATACGGGATTATTTAAAAGTTAGGGGGGATAGGATACCTGATCCTCGATTGTATGCACTTATCGAGAATTTAAAAAAGATGAACTGGATAGTTGAGGAAAACGAAATCTACAAAATAGCAGACCCGGTTGTAGCAACTGTATTAAAGGACTAAACTTCTCTAACTTACGCCCCCATAAGTGACTTACGGTATCATAAACTCAAAAAGTGTTTAGGAATAAAAATGCATCAGAAGAAGAGAATGACAGCATCTCCAACTACGACTGTCTCTACTTCTTCCCCCTCACTAAACACCGCTTTTCTGATGACGATGTCTTCTTTGCCAAGCTCTATTTTTTGCTCCTCAGCTTCAAACTCTACCTTGCCATTCTCTTTGAGGGCCTTTGCAACCTTTCTGGCATTTTCCTTTAGATATGCTGTGATCTTAGGTACTAGCCTCCCATATTTGGGCCCTACGCTCTTGAAGTTGGGCTTAATCTCTATGATCCTCTCTTCTAGGTCTGGTTCCCCTCTGATTATCTCGAGCTTTTCGATGTTCATAGTTCCAGCGATGTCTGTTTCTAAGGCCTTGAGCATATCGTAACTGTCCAAGGCATAAATAGCAACGTGTTTGAGTTTGGCATTCAAAGCTAATCCATGAGAGTTCTTGTACTTTCTCATTGCTCCAATTATCTCGCTAGCAAGTTTTCCTAGGGTTTCTGCTTCCTCATCAATTCTGTCTTCTTCATAAGCGGGCCACTCAAGAAGGTGAAGACTCTTAGCCCCTACTTTGTCTTTAAACATTTCTTGGTAGAGCTCTTCCGTTATGTGTGGAGCAAGCGGTGCAAGGAGTAGGATAATGTTGTAGAGGAGCTCATGGAGGGCTACTTTGGCTTTGAGCTTGCTCTCTTCGTCATCTCCGTATAACCTGTGTTTAATCATCTCTATGTAGTCATCGGCCAATTCGTGCCATACGAAGTTCATGAGCTCCCTTGTAAACAAGTTGAAGCGGTACTTTTCTAGTTCTTCTGTTGCGAAGTTTATTAATCGGTGAAGTCTTGAAAGTATCCACTTATCGAGGGGCTCGAGCTCGATATCTTTGTACTTGTTATACTCGAAATCTTCTATGTGTCTTTCAGCAAATCGGAAGATATTCCATAACTTTTGGAGGAAGCGGTAGTTGTAGTCCACGGTTTCCCACTTGAATGGGTGATCCTCTCCAGGTGGAGCCAAGGCTGTCCAAAGCCTCAATGCATCAGCACCATATTTTGGAATCACTTCTTCCGGTGAAACCACGTTTCCGTAACTCTTGCTCATTTTCCTTCCATCTGGGCCTGCCACCATACCATTGATGAGTATATCGTCCCAAGGCTTCTCTCCAGTTAGAATGTAAGTCCTGAAGATTGTATAGAAGCCCCATGTTCGTATGATGTCTGTCCCTTGAGGTCTTAAGGATGTGGGGAAGTTGTGGCTGAACCATTTTTCGTCTTTTTGCCATTTGCTTACTACAAGTGGGCTTATGGAGGAATCTACCCAACAATCAAGAACGTCTTTTACTCCTTCTAGGTTGGTACTTCCACATTTGGGACATTTATTTATAGGAGGCCCATTGAATCTTGGATCCACTGGTAAGTCTTCCTCTCTTGCAGGGATTATCTCTCCACAGTCTTTGCACACCCAGAATGGAATTGGAGTTCCAAAAACTCTCTGTCTGCTTATTACCCAGTCCCAATCCATACTCTCGGCCCAATCCTTTAGTCTTAGGAACATATCCGGTGGGTACCATCTTATTTGCTCTGATACCTTTACTATCTCATCGGTAAGCTCTTTCACTTTTATAAACCATTGTTTCTTCGGCAACAGCTCAATTGGGGCCCTGCATGAACTTCTCTCAGTATGTCTAAGAACACGGTGGTGTACCTGTTTCTTCTTATAAAGGAGGCCCATCTTTTCTAAATCCTTCACTATTGCTTCCTTTGCTTGTTCTGCTGTTAGTCCCTTATACTTGCCGGCATTTTCATTCATGGTACCATCTTCATTTATGGTAATGATCACTGGTAGATTATAGCGCTTTTGCCATACCACGTCCTGCTCATCACCATAAGTACAGTTATAAACTGCTCCAGTACCAAATTCAGGATCTACGTCTTCATCAGCTATTATTGGTACTTCTCTCTCAAAAATTGGGAGCTTTACCTTCTTACCCACTTTATTCTTATAGCGCTCATCTTCTGGGTGGACAAAGATGGCCACACATGCTGGCATAAGCTCGGGCCTTGTAGTAGCTATTGGAATGTAATCCTCTTCCCCGACAATTGGAAGCTTGATGTAGTAAAGGTAACCATCCTCTTCCACATATCCTACTTCAGCCTTTGCTAAACTTGTCTTACACCTTGGACACCAGTACACGGGATGCTTGTCCTGATAAAGAAGGCCTTTCTTGTAGAACTCAAGAAGGGACTTTTGCACCAGAGCTTTGTAATCATCATCCATCGTATGATATTCTAATTCCCAATCTGCTGAATAACCTATTCTGATGAACTGGGTTCTCATGGCCTCAATAGCCTGCCAGGTCCATTCTATGCACTTCTTAAGGAATTCTTCGGGTTGATCTTTGCTTATTCCGAACTCTTTCTCCACTTTGAGTTCCGTTGGAAGCCCGTGATTGTCAAAACCCTGCGGAAAGAGGACATTATAACCTCTCATTCTCTTATATCTAGCTACTATGTCTATCCACGTATGACTAAGCACGTGCCCTAGGTGCAACGTTCCACTCGTGAAGGGGGGTGGAGTGTCTATAGAATAGGCTGGCTTCTTTTCGTCAAGTTTGTATTTGTATATTTCCTCCTCAAGCCAGAATTTCTGCCATTTAGGCTCTATTTCATTTGGATCATAGGTCTTTGAAAGCATCTTCTTTCACCTCTTTTGAAGATGTTTAACCTATTAAAAGCGGAGCTTAAAAAGGTTAATCCTTCTGGTGGTGCCGGCACAAAGGCCACTAACCAGAAAAACAAGAATCTTCTTTCAGTGAATTTAACAATAGATGTGCCGATTGACGATATGCACCACCAGAAAATAAAGAGGGTTTGGAGTTTAAAAAGTTTACTTTACCCCAACAAGCCAGTACCTTTTGTCATTTGGATCAAGTCTTCTTTTTAAGTGGCCATAAATTTTGACTTCATCAAAGGATTCCTTAGCAAGGACCCTCATCTCCCTTGGAGTGTATATGTGGAGTATGTCATTAACAAAAAATGATTTAGTTTCTCCGTTTGGCTTGAGTATCTGGACAAGCCGCTTGAAGTGTAGTTTTTGGAGTCCTGGTTCGACTATTCGCCAATCTGTGATCACTAATTTCTCTCCATCTGCACTTTCATCCCATACTATGGGTCCATCACTTCCTCCATAGAACCAGCAGGGAAAATCTGCAACAAAGACTCCTCTAGGTTTAAGGGCTTTGACCACTAAGTTAAACAGTTTTTTGAGGTCCTTTTCGTCAAAGTACATAATGCTGGAAAAGAACATTGTCACTGCATCGAATTCTTGGTTAGAGTCTACTTCAAGGGCATCTCCCTGAATGAACTCAATGGTTAATCCCTCTCTTTTGGCTTTTCTCTTTGCAACTTCAAGCATCTCTTCATGCAGATCCATGCCTGTGACCTCGTAACCTCTTTTGGCAAGTTCCAGTGTTGGGATTCCTGTGCCACAGGCCAGATCTAAAATCTTCTTCACATCTCGCTTGGCATCTGCTTTGAATATTTCTTCAACAAAATTCATCTCATCTCTAACTCTCTCAGCCCGTCTTCGATATATGACATCGTAGTACTCAGCTAAAACGGTGTAAAGCTCATGCATAGGATCACCACGATTGAATTTGGTTTTTATGTTAAAAAGTTCTCTGAGGGTTATATTGACCTCCTGCTTTTCTCAAGACCGTAAAGATAAAGCGAAACCGGAAGGGTGTCTTCCCCAAGTTCGTCCTTCGAAAGGTAGAGTACCGGAAATGAATATGTCTTTCGCTTTACCCTGCCGTACTTGACCTCAATGCCAAAGAAGCCGTTCCGTCCCTTTATCACGATGTCGCACTCCTTTGACTGATCGTAATAGAAGCCAGCGAAGACGTGTTTTTCCCGGAGAATTGGCTCTTCACAATGCCAGATGACATGAGAAACAACAATGTGCTCTACCAACCACTCAAGGTTTTCTTCGATGAATTCCACTGGATCCTCGCCGAGGTAAACCGCTAGAGCAATGGCTATAAGGGGGCTCTGGAAGATGATTTTCTTCTCCTTTCTGTGGGCATGCCGTTTTTTGGCTATGTCCCATGCTTTGAGGGTGTAGATTACTCTTGCGCTTTCAAGCGTTGAGAGGTACTCTCTAACAGTTGGGTGGGAAATGCCAATTTCTCGCGCAAGGGTTACGTAGTCAACGCGGTTACCTTTCAGCCGGAAGAGGGCTTCCAAAAGCTCCCTTGCTATCTCCTCGTTCTTTCCGGACTTGGCAATTTCACCAAGTACAAGCCTTATTATCTCCTCGTAATGCTCTTCTTTAATTTCTCCATGGTTTTTAAAGTCAGCCACTGCCTCCGGAAAGCCACCCGTCTGAAGATATGCATAGAAAAGTCCCTCAATTTCCTCGTACCAAGGTATAAGGTCATCAATTTTCGGTTCACGGTAGCTGAAAGATGTTGGGGGTAACTTAGGCTTCATGAAACGTGCAAACTCCCCAAAGCTCAGCGGGTTGAAGTAGTACTCATTGCCTTCTATTCCCCTTCCGGGAAGAAGTTCACTTTCCTTCCTCAGCTCAACAGGATTCGAGCCAGTGGCAACGGTCGTGATGCCTTCCTCACCAAGCTCCTTGAGGAAGAGCCGCCAGCCTTTGAGATATGTTATCTCATCGAGGAAAATGTAAAGCTCACCATGCCGGAGTCTAAGCTCGTCTATAAAGCCCTTGACCTCTCCCCTTGTGAACCTGTCGCAGGGGATGTAGAGTATTCGTCTCGGGTCGATGCCTCTCTTAATGAGCTTCTTTATTTGAGTCTTGAGGTAGAAGCTCTTGCCGGCTCGTCTAATTCCCCTAAGAAGGACAATTGAACCTTCTTTTACGTTAATGGCCTTTCGAGGAATGATTTCCCCTACTTTCGAAAGATCGTGGTCTTCCTTTTCCCACCCCTCACCCTTCCACCACGGGTTGTACCTGATGAGTTTAACTATCTTGACCGCCATATGTGAAAGTGGACTTTCATAGTTTATAAGATTTGTGAAAGTATAGTTTCACAAAATAGTTAAGATGTGAAAGTATGCTTTCACAAATAGTGGAATAAAAAGAGAAAATGCTGCGAGTCATAGAAAAAACGGAAACTTAAAGCCTCCCAAAGACCTCTTCAGCCTTCTCGAGCTTTTGTGTAATCATGATTATATAATCAAAATTTGAAAAAACGCTCTCAGGTGGCTAACCTAAAAGTTATTAACCTTTTTGCACAATGTTAAACGGTGGTGTAAAATGTCTCATGAGGAACACAAAGCAAAAGCACCCAAGAAGTTTAAGTTTGCTGTTATAACCGTAAGCGACACGGCAAGTCTCGGAAAGAGAGAAGATCTAAGCGGATATTATATAATTGAGGAGCTGAAAAAAGAAGGAAACGAAAATGTTTATTATGCAGTTGTCCCTGATGAGAAGCTCAAAATAATAAAGGCAGTTATTGAAGCCCTCGAAAAGGCCGATGTTGTAATCACGACCGGCGGCACCGGGATAACAAGGAGAGACGTGACAATAGAAGCTCTAAGCCCCCTTTTTGATAAAGAACTCGTGGGGTTTGGCGAGATTTTTAGACTGAAGAGTTATGAAGAAGTTGGAACTGCAGCAGTTCTAAGCAGGGCAACCGCCGGAATAATGAGGGACAAGGAGAGCAAAGTTGTCTTCTGCCTCCCGGGGAGCTTAAATGCGGTGAAAACGGCACTTGAGATTATCAAAAAAGAGGCCTACCACATCCTTAAGCATGCAAGAGAATAGTTGGAAGTTTTAACTTATAACTTAAACGTTAGAAGGTGATGATATGAGAGAGTTTAAACAGCTAACACCCTACAGAAAAGCCCTCGAGATGATGCTAAACGACATAAAGGAGATTGAAGAAACCGAAGAGCTTCCCCTTGACGAGACCCTTGGAAGAGTTCTTGCTGAGGACATAGAGTCACCAATAGATTTACCTCCCTTTGATCGCTCTGCAGTTGATGGGTATGCAGTTAGGGCAGAAGATACTTTTCAAGCTAGGGAATATTCTCCTGTAGAACTTGAAGTTATTGACGAGATAACAGCGGGAATGGAGAGCAAAAAGGAAGTCACCAATGGAAAAGCGGTAAAACTCATGACGGGCAACAAAATGCCGAAGAGTGCGAATGCAGTTATCGAGCAAGAGAAAGTGAAAAAGGAAGGAAATAAGATATACGTTCTTAGACCCGTGGCCCCGGGACAGAACGTTGCCTTCAAGGGAGAAGACGTGAAGAAAGGAGAAGTTGTTCTCAAGAAAGGCCAGATTTTAAGACCCCAAGACTTAGGTTTGCTAAAAGGGATTGGAATCAAGAGGATCACAGTAAAAAGGAAGCCCAAAGTAGGAATAATAGTAACAGGCGATGAGCTTATTGAAGAACCCGATGAAGAGGCCCTAAACAGGGGAAAAATCCTTGAAAGCAATTCTGTAATGTTGAAGGGCCTTGTAAGACAATACTTTGGCGAACCGGTTTTTTATGGAGTAATACCAGATAATGAAGAACTCATAGGCAGAGCTATTGAGAAAGCAAAGAGGGAATGTGATCTCGTTCTCATAACTGGAGGCAGTGCTTTTGGGGAGAAGGACTATGCCCATAAGTTTGTCAAGCTGCTCTTCCATGGATGCTCAAATAAGCCGGGAAGACCAATCGGCTACGGTGAGACGATCTTTGTAATGAGCGGGTATCCAGTGGCAGTCTTTGCCCAGTTCCATCTTTACATTAAATATGCCCTTGCAAAGCTCGCTGGAGCAAACTATAAGCCCATGAAAGTTAAGGCGAGGCTTAAAGAAAAAGTCCCATCATCCCTTGGAAGGCACGAATTTGTGAAGGTTTATTACGAAGATGGCAAAGCTTATCCAATACGAAAGAAAGGAAGTGGGATAATAAGTGCTCTGGTAGGAAGTAATGGTTACATAGAGGTTCCAGAGGACAGCGAAGGGTACAAAGAGGGAGAAGAGGTGTGGGTGACGTTGTATTAAATCTCTGCAATGTATTCAGATGAAGGCATGGGAAAATATGAAGTAGTGCAGAGGAAGAACATTGAAGGCCTCAAAAAGTTTGAAAGTTGGGAAACTTAGGGTACCAAAAACTTAAAATAGTGGGACCCTTATCTCCACTCTGACATCACTGGATGCTATTTAATCCCAACTATCTTTGTAGGAAAGTATGTTATACAAAAAGTCTGGCACGTCTCTACCGGAGAGAACCCTCACATCTTTGGGATAGCCCCCCCTTCTTTCTCCTGATTTCACTTCAACCTTAATCCCATTGGCAATTGCATCTACCTCGTATGAGTTGCGGTAGTAGAAGATTTCGTCGAACTTTCTGTATAAATGCTCCTGAACAAGCCATTCGTAGAGCACATCTATGCTAAGGGTCCTTCTTGTCCACATTCCTATTGCCTTAGCAATAAGTGGATCTCTGAGAATAATCTTTCTTTCTTTCCTTGGGTAAACCTTACCATCGCCACCGAGGTAGAGCACCTGGAGGAGAATGTGAAAAGCTTCGAAGAGCTCGACGTAATCCCTAGCCGTGTGAGGAGAAATTCCGACTGCCTTGGCTATCGAGTTGAATGAAACAGGAGATGGAGCCTTGTCGAGTATCGCTCCCATAATGTCCCTCGCTAAATCTGTTGAGCGATCCAAGGCTTTCAAGTCTGCCTTTAGAAATCCCACAATCTCCTCAACTTTCAAATCGCCGTTGAGATAAGCTAAATACCCACCAGTTTCAAGGTAGTCCTCAAAAACCTCCTCTGCTTTGAGGGGGAAGAACTCTTTATAAAAAAGACCATAGTACTCTCGGAAACTTAGAGGCGTAACCCTGATTGTCCTTCCATTGCCCCTTCGACCCCCAAATGTCTCGAAATGTCTCCTAATGGTCAGGGAGATAGAGCCCGTGACTGTGACTACATCATTCCTTAGTTCACCCCTATCGATTAAGAACTTCAGGGCCCTCCACCAGCTCTCAACAAGTGTGACCTCGTCGAGAAATATGAAGGCCCTCTTAATCTTTCGTTTTTTCTTCGACTTGAGGTAGTCGTTTAGGACCTCAAGCAGATCTCTATAACTTTCAAGCACATCACAGCTGAAGTAGAAGATTGCATAAGGGCTTTTCTCGTTTTCAAGGAGTTTACGAATAAGGAGCTTTATTCCAAGAGTCTTACCAACTCTTCTTGGTCCAATTACGAAGTTAAGCGAAAACGGCCTCAGGGAGAGATTTTCAATCCAATCTGGCCATATCCTATAGGTGAGTTTTTCAAATGCCTCCCAATCCCTATCTGGTTCACCAAGCCACCATGGGTTCTGAAGTTCCATCATGTGTACTAATACTACAAAGATATTTATAAAGATTTTGCAGTTGAAGTGCACAATAATTTAAAAAGAGTTTGCAGTCTAAATGCAAACTTATTCTTTCATCACCATCCATACCAAAATCGGGAACACTAATGTAGTATCGGCCCATATCTCCACATAATCCGCCTTTGCTTTTATTTTGCCCCAGCTTACCCCTTCGCTTGGTGGAGCTCCGCTAAGTGAACCATCCCAAGGTATTGCTGTGGTAATATAGATGGCATAATCTGTCCCGCCCCTAAAAAGATTGGCATTAATTATTGCATGTTTTGGAAGGGAACCTCCTAAAATGATTGAAGCTGTTTCTTTTGCTATAATTGCGAGGTTGTTGAGCTTAACTATATCGTTGGCGATGTCTATGATAAGCTCCCTATCGCCTCTCTCTTCTTTGAAGAAGTAGAGCATATCCCCGAATGATCCATCAGTGAGAGCTGGACAGAAGATCGGAATGTTGTTTTTATATGCCCAGTAAATAACGCTTTTTTCTTTTTCTTTCCCAAGCTTTTCATCCATATATCTTCCAAGCTTATAAATAACTTCACTAGCCGTTAAAGGTCTTCCTTCTCTTCTCTCAATCTCCAAAAGCCTCTCAAAAAAGGGAATCATATACTTCTCAAACTCTACGTATCTGTCGTTGGGTACAAAGATATTGCCTATTCTGTTTATACCTTTCTGTCTCATCTCAGCGTCATTAACACTCCAATCTCCAAGAATAAATGGTTTTAAGGCCTTTATAAAGTCCTCTTCTATTCCACCAGCTGTTGTTACAATCACATCGACCTTTTTATGTTTGACAAGATAGGCTATTATTTCCCTCACACCCGAGGAAATTATATTGGAGGTATAGCCCAAGAAAACTCTAACCTCTTCACCATTTTCTCTCTTTTTTTCAACTTTCTTCCAAATTTCGATAGCTTTTCCTAAATGAGTAGCCTGAAAACCTATCCTCTCATAGTAATTGATAATCTCCTCTAAACTGTCCACATTTTCAAGCCAAGGGCCCGTGATTGGAAGTTCTTTAATACCTTCGGTTGATGACTCCTTAAGAACTGCTTTTTTGGGATCCAAGTTTTGCACCTCCAGTGGGCATTGGGATGAGGACTTAAAGTTTTTGTGATTAGTCAAGGGATTTCACAACATAAAAATCTTTGCACTACATCTTCCGGAGCGGCCTTTTTGGGAGTTCTTTTCATTAAAGGTCGTTCTCCATTTTTATACTTCTCAAACCACTCAAAAATCTGTCCCAGTGCTTCTTTAAAGTTATTAACGGGCTCGAAGGGCTCGTCAAGATAGTAAAATTCTTCGTTCTTTGTGTCATATATTAGTACCGCAGGATAGACAACATCGTCTTTGCACGGACATTCAGAGTCTATGGTGACTTCGATTATAAATTCCTCAACCTTAAGAATCCCTTCTTCTTTAAGCCTTTCCTTCCATTCCTTCACCATACATTTATGAAATGGGGCTTGATTTTTAAAGTTTAACCGCCAATGATTTAAGCTTCATACACATATTTTGTATGGGTGATGAGATGAGACTCATTGCAGTGACGGATATCCATGGAAGGAGAAATAAAGTTAAAGAGTTTTTAGAGCACATTAAGGATGAAAATTTTGATCTCATATTAATAGCAGGGGATTTAACTCATTTTAGAGGAAGAGAAGCAGCATATAACATTTTAAAGGAATTTATAGCCGTTGGAAGACCTTTTTATGCAGTGATGGGCAACTGCGATGGTAAGGATGTTCTTGGCCTTCTTGAAGAGCTCAAAGTTAGCCTCCACAGCAAGAGGGTAGAATTTAGAAATGTCGGCATTATCGGGATAGGAGGTTCAAATATAACACCCTTCTCAACAATATGGGAGCTCAGTGAAAATGAAATCTGGGAAATCTTAGTTAAAAACTACCAAGATGGAGATATAGTGCTTTCCCATGCCCCACCTAGGAACACTAAAGTCGACAAAACTTTTGTTGGAACTCATGCAGGAAGCAAATCCTTAAGAAAGTTTATTGAAGAAAAGCAACCTCCACTGGTTATATGTGGACATATACATGAGGCCATGGGTATAGATGAGATCGGAAGAACCCTTATTGTAAACCCTGGACCCCTATCAAGAGGACATTATGCTATAATAGACTTTGATGAGACTACAAAAAAAGTGGAAGATATTATCCTTGAGAAAAAATAAGGTTAGACGTATATGAGAAAAACTTAGATGAAGAAATTTTGTCTGTTTTCACACTTGGTTTAATGCCTCCGATGGTGTTACTGAACGCTTTCAAGGAGTCAAAGTCTAAAGAGCTCCAGTCCAAGGATATTCATGCTATGGAGTTTTATGGATTCAAAGTTCACAAACAGAAGCAAATGCATGAGAGGGGTGTTATAAAGCCAATTTAGGCACAGCGCACACTACACGATTACAACCTGAAAACTTCGTCCTTCACGACGGGAGAGAAGGTCAACTTACTCTTGGGTAAATCTCCCACAGCCTAGCGAGCTCATCCCTCTCAGGTTGAGGGTTCTTAATCCTCTCTACCCCCCTCTCTCTGTGGATCAATACTTCAGCCCCTTCTTCCCTCACTTCACCTATCTCCGCACACTTAATGCCTAACCTGTGCATCACTTCCCTAACCCTCTCAGCCCTTTCCTTAGGTGCTGTGAATACCAACGTTCCAGAGCTAATCATCCATAAGGGATCAAAGCCTAGAGCCTCAGCAAACACCTTAGTCTCAGGCCTGATGGGGATTCTGTCCTCCCAAACCTCGATGGTTTTGTTTGATGCTACGGCCAGCTCGGCCAGCGCCTCTGCAACCCCTCCTCTCGTCGCGTCATGCATCGCTGTCACCGCCTTAGCCTCTGATAGGGCCAGCGCCTCCTTAACCACGCTAATCTCCTCCATGAATGTCTCAGCCCTCTTAATCAATTCCTCGCTCACACCTTTCTCAAACAGCACGTCTCTAAAGTCACTTGCTAAGATGGCTGTGCCTTCAATACCTGCACCCTTGGTTATGTAGATTAAGTCCCCCACGCCTGCCCCCGCAGAAGTGATCACCTCACTCCTTAAGCCAATGCCCATAGCTGTAACCACCACTATAGGCCTTAAGGAACCCACTGCGTAGCCCGTATGCCCACCTACGACAGCCACATCCAACTCCTTTGAGGCATTGTCGATGTCCTTGGTTATCTCATCAATCATCCCCTCGTCCCATTTCTCAGGCAACAGAATGGTGGGCAAAATCCACCTCGGCCTCACACCAGCTGTGACCACGTCATTGCACGCAATGTTTACGGCTAACCACCCAATCCTCCTTAAAGCACCAACTATGGGGTCGCAGTGAGCGATGATGGCAATATCGCCACCGGCAGACATCACTGAGACATCGACACCCTCGTGAGGCCCCACGAGGACGTCGTCCCTTCTCGATCCAGTCCTCCTAAACACGTACTTCCTCAGAAGATCTCCAGGTACCTTACCCAAGTCAATCACCCCCCTGAAGTAGTTGTTTCCTAAACACAAACCTCACTACTATGACCTTATTAATTAATGAGTGTTATATTGAGA
>QMUF01000022.1 GCA_003663525.1 Thermococci archaeon
ATTTACTATTTTGAATCAAAAAACTTAAATATTGGAATCATATAGTATTGTTAGAAAACTCGAAGGAGATTCAAATGAGTATTAGTAGAAGCAACATATTACTTGCTATGTTGATACTATTGCCTTTTTGTTCTGCCATTGCTGGTGCATTAGATGCACTCAGTGGCCCATATACTCAGAGTGTGTACTACGATTGGAATGGGGAGACTTGGCTTATTGTACAAGCATATGCAGATATTGCTGGTGAGCCAAGTAAAAATGCTCCCACCCCGGATAGCACTGTCATCACCCATCAAGCAAGTACATTTGGATGGAGTTATGACGATACTCGATGGTCTAGAAGGCAACCATATACTCCAAACTCACGAAATCACAAAATAACAGTAAGCGCAGTTAATACCCCTTCCAGTGTTAGGATTATAGATCCACTGGGATTTGACAACCCACAGACTGAAAGTGATTTACCTGATGACCTTCAATATGTCTTAGATGTCCTTTGGGACTTTGCAATGTTTTACGTTAGTTTACCCTTCCCATCTCCATGGGGTTTAATTCTTGATGAGCAAGAAGTGAGGGTACAAGTTATAATAGATAACGATTTGAAAGGTGGGACGTTCAGATATAACGCTGAACCGAGTCTACAAGGGGCAGACTGGATTTGGAGTATTGACTTACCAGTGAATAGAGGATGGTACCTTATAGATGTACATACTCTTGCTGAAGCAGGGTTTAATTATTACCCATCTATCCATGTAGATGATATTGACATATGGCTTTTTGCAGATTTTGAAATTTATAGGTAAAGAGGGAAGAGGGTGAAGATCATGGGTATTAAGAAAAAATTTATAGGTGTGGGATTGGTTTTTGTCCTTTTATTAAGCATAGGTATATATGTAATGAGTACAAAGAATAACAAAGAAGCGAAAGAAGTGCTAGAATCCGCGTTAAAAGTGGAAACTCCAACAATTCCAAGCCTCGTTGCCATAGATAACTCACTCCTTGAGAATGCTATTAATCGTGCAGAATATTTAATCTCTCAAGCCCAATCAATCCAGTCAAATGACAAAGAAATTCAGAGATTTTTACAAAGTGCCCTCAAAAAGCTTAATATCTCCAAATCTGAAAAGGACTCATGGAAAGCATTAACAAATGCTAGAGAAGCCTCAGTAGAAGCAGTGACAGTCATAGCATATGCTCAAGCCAAGGAAGGAAAATTAAGTGAAGAAGATGTTCTTAACGAAGCTCCAACGTGGATGAACAAGCTACAGATTCTAAAAACCAGATTAAGGTATAATGGAAAGAATTTGGAATATTCCCTAATTATTACAGCAGAAGTTGAAAGAAGTCTTGACTCTGCTGAGAATTGGCTAAATCAAGCTCAAGAAATATTAAACTCGAACAACAGATCAAAAGAGCTTAGAATTGCTTATGCAATGGGTACATTAGAAGCAGTCCGTGGAAACCTAGAAGATGCAGAATTCTTGCTAAATTCACTTCAAAAAGATGGAACTGATCAAGAAGGGATTATTACAGGGATATACACGAGATTCAATAAAGAGGTGACGTTGAAACTTGATAACAGGGATTATCCAAAAGAATCTTTTGCAAATCTAACTTTGCATGAGGCAAAAGGATTTATTAAAAGAGCAGAGCCAAGATTTAACCATGGATTTAAAGCATCAGCAACTATAGACGTTATGCATGCATTTGTTCTAGCAGAAAGCTTGGATACCCTTTCAAAGGTTCCGGATCCGTGGTATACCAACGCTACAATAACTGCTAATGATATTTATCAGGCTAAGAAACAAGCAGTTCAAGCACTGAATGAGGCTATCAAAAGTGCAAATGATAATGTATTGTCTTTGTACCTTTTAAGATTCGTTGATTCAGAGATAAAGACGGCGGATTCCTTGGTAAAAAGGAGCATAGATTCTGGAAGATTTGAAAATACTGAATCACTAAGATTAGCTTATGCATTGTACTTCCGTGCTGCAAGTTATGCAAAAAACGTCAATAAAGTTATAGAATTGTTACAAGGTTAATGTTGTTTCTTTTCCTTTTATCCTTTTCCTCCAAAAACTCCTCCAGCATCTTCGCTTTTTCAACTCTTCCCAGCTTGAGATAAGCTTGATACTCGTATTCTAAATCCAAAACTGGAATCTTCATACCTTCGATCTACACGAAGCGTTTGTATTTGGTTATGTCCACCGGGGGTTCCCACTCCTCATTGAGTTTCTTTTGAATCTCCCCATTATCTCGACCCTAACACCTTCAATCATCAGCGCTCCAAAGTGCGAGCGGATTCTCTCGCTCTTCCTGAACTTTACGGGTTTCACCACAAACTCAGAAAAGAGACGCTCGATTTCGTAAGCTCCTTCTTTATCAGTTTGGATGTCAATATCATGGGGCTCAACGAGAACTCCTTGGAGTCCAAAGCCAAAGCCCCCTGTAACAACCCAGTTCACATTGCTATCCTTAACCTCTCATACAGCTTATAGAGAACTTTGAGGTGGGTTTGAGGGATCATCTCAGCACCTCAAAGAGTTTATAGCTTAGGCGCATAAAAACTTTAAGGATTTTCCCGGAGTTTTATCTTGAGGACTTTTTGTTTAAGTTTCACCCATTTTAGAAACAAAACTCCAAGACTTACTCTTTTGACTCATGTTTTACAATGGTGAGTAAGCTTAAATAAATTGAGAACATATGGTTCTGTGAGAACATAGAGTCTACGACACTAAATCGGGAGGCAGGTTCATGAAATTTACTCATTTCTTCCTAATTTTGAGTTTAATCTTGATAGTGATAACTGGAAGCCCGCTCATTAGCGAAAGGCACCAGAAGGCATCTTTGGAAGCTGATAATGAGAACTACAATAACTCTCAAAGTGAATCAACACCTTTAGAAATTAATGGAGGGAATGAAAATGCTTCTAGAGTTGAACCCGAATGCCTGCATCCAGGATATGGGGAGATAAACATACACTCTATTAAGTTGGGTGAAAAGAAGGTCATCGCTCATGAGGGAGACAAAGTTGAGGTAAGAGGTAACATTGCCGGAAAGGAATATCACGTAGGAGAATCTGGTGGGCCTAAAAACACATGCCATTATGATGGTTGCGTAGTGCTAAAGGGATATCTCGGTCCGGAAGCTTCGAAGTCCTCATGGAGCTATATCTCCGGGAAATTAACAGAAATAGAAGGTTTGAATGTCAAAATTACTCCACAGAAGTTCTGTTTAAAGGCCAATGAAACCATAGAATTTCAGGTTGAGGTGATAGCTCAAAAAGCGGGGACTTATTATCTTTATATAGTTGCCTTTGGAGAGAAGGGCTGGAAGAGCTGGGATGTGATTGAAGTTGAGGTAAGGTAAAACTGACAATATTAATATCACAAAGTTAGCTCAAAAATGCTTTGTTTAAAAGCGATAGTCTACGTAGAAAAATTATAAATGTCAAAGGTGCATAGAACTTTTGGTGATATTATGGAACCGATAATAAGGCTCGTTCGCAAAGAAGACAAACCCTTCATCGAGGAGATAGCCCGCTTAACTTGGGAAGGCGAGGACTATTTAGCGAGGGTTTTTGATAGCTGGGTGAAAGATGGAAACTTCTATGTTCTTGAGCTGGAAGGAAAAGTTGTTGGAACATCAAAGCTTACAATCTTACCTGACAAAGTCGGCTGGCTTGAAGGCCTTAGAGTTCACCCCAATTATCAAAAACGGGGTTTTGGAAGGTTAATCCAAAACTTTATGCTTCATAAGGGGAACGAACTAGCAGAAAAAGGTATTATTAATACATTAGAGTTCTCAACCTACTTTCTCAATAAAGAGAGCATTGCAATGGCAAAGAAAGATGGATTTAAGATTATAGAGCGATTTTACGATATTCAGAGAACGCTTGGAGAGGAAGAAGAACCAACGCTTTCAAGAATCAACTCTTTAGATGAGCTCGATTATGAGGGATATATTCCCTATGGCTGGAAGTTCCTGCATAGATGTGAGGAAAGCCTTAAGTGGCTAAACAAAAAGGCAGAGGTTAGGGAATACAAAGGCTATAAATTCTTTTATGCTTTAATACATGAAAATGAACCTGCATTCACACCCTTCAAACTCTCAACTGAGGCTATAAAAAACATTTTACCTGCAATGAGCTTTGAGGCCAGAAAAATAGGCTACGACAGCATTGACATAATGCTCCCCGAAGAGAAACAAGATTTAATTGAGCCTTTAAAAGAGCTCGGATTTAAGAACTGGACAGATTTTAAGGAGCCTGATGTCTTGGTGTTTAGGAAAGAACTGTAGTAACGTCGTCCTACTGCATCAAATGTGCTTGTAGATAGAATGGTTATAATGAAGACGGTATGAAACGTGTAGGTCGGTATCACAGTATCCACGATTCCAAAGTCCTACTTCATGGTATGAGGGTACGTTCATAAATTTTTAAAACCTTCTTTCCCATGACAATTCATGAAGCAAAGACTTTACGTCCTCTTACTGCTTACCACAATTCTCAGAATTATCGGGGATGCAGTTGAGAGCATAGCTCTGCCGTGGCACCTCCTCAATGAGACCACCTCACTCCTCAGCGTGGCGGGCTATTCTTTAGCCTCCATGCTCCCCTGGGTTATAGCGCCACCTTTAATGGGCCGCTTTCTTGATAGGACCGAGAAAAAAGTTAGGCTAGCTTTTATTGCATTGTTCATTCAGTCCTTCTTTGCCCTGACAATAATAAAATTTGCTTCAAATATTTGGGCATTTTATGTTTTAATTTCACTGATCTCGGCTCTTGATGTTCTTCATAGATATTTCGGGTTTACGCTCATAGCTTCCATGACCCTTGAGGAGTCCGAACTTCAAAAGCTCAACGCAAAAGTACAAACCGTCGGAGAGGTAACTTCTCTTGTTGTGTTTCCCGTTGTGGGTTATCTTGCTTATCTTTTTGGAATTAAGCTCATGCTTTTGGATGCAGTTTTTCTCTTAATTGGAGCTCTACTTCTCATTCCATACCTCAACGTCACAGTGAGACGAGAAGAGACAATTGGAGAGAGAAGTGAATTGGTTCAATCCAGAATTTCTAACATAACTGTTTTTGTTGGAATTGCGTTAGTTCTGCTCTTCAACTTTGCAATAGCCCCAGCGAGGATTTTTATCTTCAGTGCTCTCAAAAATTTGACCACAGGGGAGATTGTTTATGGTCTGCTCAACTCAGTTGGAACTTTAGGAAGCTTAGCTGGTGCAATTGGGATAACTCTTTTTGCCCACAAGCGTAAAATTAGGATCTCAAAACCCCTTATCATTGGAATGCTGCTTGAAAGCTTAGGGGTTCTGCTTTTGGGTTTACCTTCGTTAGTCCTGCTTTTTGCTGGAATTTTAATCTTGAACTTTGGAAGACAGGTTCTAAACATTTCCTTTGACAGTCTGTTTCAGAGGATAATCCCTCTTGAAAAGCTCGGCACTTACAAAGGAATTTTTGATGCATTGGCTACCCTCATCATACCCGTATCACAGCTGACTTTTGCATGGCTGATTGAGCATGACGTTGGTGTTTCAATGCTGGCTGTTGGAGTGTTTGGATTTGGTGTTTTGAGCACAGTGGGCTTTTTCATTTTGGTGCATAGCATCAAAAAGATGGCTTTCACAAAAGAGGAAGTGTGAACAGGCCACTAAAAGAACGGCTTAAGTGAAAACCTTTTCCATCCACTCAACTTTACCGATTTTCTTAAAACCTTCTTCCTCTAAAATCTCCCAGTCTTTCATCCAAACCTGAAGGAACATTCTTTTTCTGATTTTTCCAGCAAGACGCTCTGCAATTTTCACAATTTTTCTGTTGAGTCTCTTCCCATAGATAACAACATTTCTTTTATCTCCTAAAGATGCCAGAATCTCTAATATATGTTCTATCATTATGATACCTGTTGTAGAATCTCCTAAAAGTATTTAAATTTCATGATAAATTTCAAGAAGGTGCTTCTAATGAAATGGAGCGAGATCCCCAGAGATGCCAAAGCCTACATGCTCTACCATACAATCATAGCTCCACAGCTCATAGTGTGGACTCTCCTTCCGCTCTACATGATGTACTCTGGCTACTCCGTCCTTGAAGTGGGAGCATTCTTCACAGCCGTCAATATCATCGCGATTCCGTTAACTTATCTTCTTGGAAGGGCCTTTAACAAATGGGATATAAAGAAAGGACTTATGGTAATTGACGCTCTTGATGGGATAGCCTATGTCCTTTATGGCTTTGCTAAAGGAACCATAGCACCTATCATGCTCTTTGCGGGAAGGACAGTAGAGAAACTTTCCACAGTGCTTTATCCCCTTTACCGAGCTTATGAACAGATAATTTATCCTGAGGATAAGTATAAGGAGATATTCGCCTGGCATTTGCGCCTACCTGAAATAAGCAGGCTTATAACGTTTCCAATCTTAGGATACATCTTCGGTTATCTCTGGAATACTACCGACCATTATAGGCTTGCCTTCCTTTTCTTCGGCCTACTCTCAATTCCCACAATAGCCTACATCTGGTTCTTTCTTCCTTCGGTTAGAAAAGAGGAAAGAATAACCCCCGAAGAGTTCACGTTCAAAGTAAGTGAGTTCAAGCTCCTATTAATCTTTGAAACACTACTAACCCTTGCATGGGCACTTGCTCCAGAGATAGTTTTAATTAATTACGTTGTCTTTGTCCTACATAAGACCATCTTCGAGGTAACATTAATAGCCTGCGCAAGCAGCATATCCTCGATAATCGGCACATATGCCAGCGAAAGGATTCCAAAGGGGAAGGGCTTCCAAGTGATAGGAGTTGGAATGTTCTTGAGTGCTCTTTATGCCTTAATAATGACACTATCACCTCCGTTCTGGCTGGCACTGGTAGCTTATGTTATTGAGTCCTTTGGCGACACCTTCTGGTTCCCTTTCTACCGCTCATGGCAGTTCTCGCTGATTCCAAAGGAGCGCGCCAGCGAGTTCCACGCGGCGATATCGAGCTACAACAGACTTATTGGCCTCGTAACACCCTTCATTGCCGGTGCTTTAGCGAGTATCCACGCTACACTACCCTATGCGGCAAGCCTCCTTGGTTTCATAGCGGCTGGAGCTCTCTTCATGTGGATGACAAGGAAAGGTAAGAAAACTCAAGTTTCTCCCATCTGAGAAACATAGAGCCTGTAAAAATAGCCTCTCTTCTCAAGCAGTGCCTTGGAGGAGCCCTCCTCAATTATTTTTCCGTCCTCAACGACAACAACCTTGTCCACGAAGCGCGTTATCGAGAGACGATGGGCTATTATTATGCTGGTTCTGCCTTCCATCAGCTTAAGCATGGCATCCTGAACCAACCTTTCAGTTTTGGGATCAACGCTCGAAAGGGCCTCGTCGAGGATTACTATATCTGGATCCTTGAGGAGGGCCCTCGCGAGGGAAATCAGCTGTCTCTCGCCGACGGAGAGAAGCTTTCCCGCCTCACCGGCGGAAGTATTGTAACCCTTAGGCAAGCGCATTATGAAGTCGTGGACACCGAGCTCTTTGCAAACCCTAATAACATCCTCCTCACTCGCCTCGGGGTTCGCCATGAGGATGTTCTCCATTATCGTGCCTGGGAAGAGGTAGGTCTCCTGCGGGACGTAGCCAATCCTTCTTCTAAGGCTCTTCCTACTTATTCTCCGGCCCTCTGTGCCATCATAGATGACTCTTCCCTCGGTGGGTTCGTAGAAGCGCATTATTAGGCTGGCTATGGTGGTTTTTCCGGCCCCTGTTCTCCCAACTATTGCTATCTTTGATGCCAGTGGGATTTGAAGGTTTATTCCCTTAAGAACCGGTATGCCTCTCTCATACTCGAACCACACGTTATCGAATTTAATCTCGCCTCTAAGTTTCTCAACGTGGATTCCCTCGTAATCTTCAACACCCTCATCGTCAAAGATCTCATATATCCTCTCCAGAGCAGCCAAGGCGGATTGAAGGCTGTCGTAGAGGCCTATGACCTCATTGATTGGCCCACGAAAGCGCTGTGCATACTGGATAAAAGCTATCACAACGCCAATACTCATCGTCCCTTGGTATGCTAGATAACCGCCATAGGCTATGACGATTATCACCGAAACAAGGCTCGTGATGTTCATGAGAGGCCAGAAGAGGCCCATGTAAACAGCAACACGGAGGTAGGCCTTTATCGTTTCCCTTGAGACCCTTGAGAATTCTCTCTCAACTTCTCCTTCCTTGCCGAAAGCTCTTATGGTCTCAACTCCTGCAACGCTCTCTTCCACCACGCTCGATATCTTTGCTATCTTCTGCCTCGTCTCCCTGTAGGCCCCCCTCATCTTCCCACCGAAGTAGTAGGCTACCAAAATCATCAGCGGGACGCTCGCGAGGGTAACAAGGGTGAGCTTAACATCCAAGAGAAACATTGCAATGATTATACCAATGAGGCTGAGAAGGCTTCCAAGGCTCCCGAAAAGGCCAGAAACTAGGACATCATTAACAATCCCAGTGTCGTTCACTATTCTCGACACAAGGTCACCGGTAGACTTGTCCTTGAAGAAGTCAAGGCTCGAACGGAGGACTTTCTCGTGCAGCCTTGCTCTAAGGTCGCGGAGAACCTTCTGGCCAAATACCTCTATGTAGAAGGTCTGAAGGGTAGCGAAGAACCACTGGGCTGTGAGAGCACTAAGGTAAAGGAGGGCGATAAACCAGAAACGATCGTAATTACCGGCGAGAATGTACCTATCAATCGCCACACTTAGAATGTATGGTGGGGCAAGCGTCGCTAGGGCTGAACCAATTATGCTGACAACAACTATGATAAGAGTCTTTCTGTGGGAAAGTGCTTCTCCAATAAACCTCTTGAGGAGAGAAAGTGATGATCTTTGGTTTTTACTGTCCATTCCAACCACCTCTGCCGAGCATCTCGATGAAGAGTCCTCCCTTTTTCGCAAGCTCTTCTGGACTTCCGTCTTCCACTACCCTTCCATCCACCATCACGATTACCCTATCAGCCAGTTTAACCATTGAGAGCCTTTGGGAGACTATCAAAGCGGTCTTGCCCTCGAGGATATCCTTGAGGTCTCCAACAAGCTTTTCTTCCGTCTCAGCATCGAGGTTCGAAACTGGATCATCGAGGAGAAGTATTTTAGGCTCAAGGAGGAGTGCCCTCGCCAAAGCAATCCTCTGCCTCTGTCCACCGGAGAGTGTTACACCCTTCTCACCTACAACTGTCTCATATCCTTCCGGAAGAGAAGCTATGAAGTCGTGGATTTTTGCTATCTTAGCCGCCCTAATGATTTCTTCCATGCTTGCGTCGGGCTTTGCAAGGGCTATGTTCTCCCTTAAGCTCCTGTTGAAGATGAATGGCTCTTGTGGGACGTAGGCGACTGTTTTTCGGAGGTTTGAGGTCTTTATTTTCCCCACGTCAACACCGTCAATCAGAACCTGTCCCCTGTCGGGCTCATAAAAGCGCGCTATCAATTTCAAAAGGGTGCTCTTTCCAGAACCCGGTGGACCCGTTATGAGGATCCTCTCACCAGGCTTTATTTTGAGGTTTAAGCCCTTGAGCACGGTCTTTCCGGTGTGGTAGGTGAGGTGAACATCGCGGAACTCGATTTCACCCTTCGAGTTCTTCAGCTCCACTGCATCTGGAGGGTCAACCTCAGCCGGAGCCGAGTCTATAATCTCGAAGAGCCTTGAGGCAGCGGCCAGACTCCTCTGGATGTCCCCGATTGTGAAACCCAAAGCCCTTAACGGCCACGTCATCGTGAGCATATATGTGAGAAAAGCCGTCAGCTCGCCCACCGTTAGAGTGTTAGCCATTATCGCCCTCCCGCCGTAGTAGAGCATGACGCTCATGGCCGTTCCCATTATGAGGAAGGGCGCATTGCCGTAGAGAGCTGTAATTTTCGTCGCCTCGACGTTAAGGGAGTAGAGCTCCTCGTTCTCCTTCGAGAACTTTCCCTGGATGTTTTCCTCCACAGAGAGAGCCTTTATCGTCTTGACCCCCGCTATACTGCCCGTTGAGACAGAAGCTATAACGCCCGTCTGGTGCCTCACCTTATCGTAGATGGGCCTTACTGTCCTTGCGTAGGTGGTATTAAGAGCCACGACAGCGGCTATCGTGATGAGGGCAACACCGGTAAGTGCCGTGTTCATCCTGGCCATGTAGTAGAGCGAGACGATGATAAGGAAGATGGAATACACAAACATCCTCACACGGAAGGAAAGAAAGCGCGTTATTCTTTCAGTATCGTTTGTTATACGGCTTATGAGCTGGCCCGAGTAGGTTTTATCAAAAAACTCCATCCGATGCCTCTGGATCGCCCTAAAGGCATCCATGCGGAGGTGGTAGACCGTATGCTGTGCCGCTTTGACGAGGAGATACCTCCCGCTGAAGCTGAAGGCCCCATTTAGCACAGCCACCAGAAGGATGATGAGAGCGTAGCGAACGGCCACGCGATACTCTCCGGTTGTTATGCCTCCGTCTATTGCCTCTCTTATGAGAATGGGAATTATTCCATTTGTGTAGGACATGAGGAGAACTATGGCTAAGCCAGTGATGAAATAAAGCTCATGATCC
Organism: Thermococci archaeon; assembly: GCA_003663525.1. Taxonomy (GTDB): domain Archaea; phylum Methanobacteriota_B; class Thermococci; order Thermococcales; family Thermococcaceae; genus Thermococcus_A. The sequence continues at coordinate 10,565 of QMUF01000022.1, forward strand.
CTAAGATAGCTTAGGAGCCTTTTGAGTTGCTTTAGTGAGTTACCCATGGCAGAGAAATCTATGCTCGCTACTATAAATATTTACCGGTTAAGATGTTTATCTGATGAAAACCTTCAACATAGCTAAAGCTTAAGCATCAAAGCCGGTGTCGTTGGGAACCACGTGATAATAACCAGAAGAAGCTCAGCGAGGTTTTTCTTATAGTATCTGTGTTGAAGGAGGTAAGTTGAGCTAGCTAATGGTGAGAGAAAATAAAAAATATATGAAGAGAGGGCAAGCCACCATTGGAGGCCACCTTCTTCACAAATTCTCACTTAAAACTCCGGAATCCTCAATGGTGCTTGAAGTTCCTTCTCATTTTTCTCTAAATCCGTTGCTAGCATCTTTATTCTTTCTACTCCCTTAATCTCCTTTATATACTCCACTACACTCTTCGGCACTAATTCTTCCCAAGGTTCATCTTCTATCATTCTCCTTCTTATCTCCGTGGCGGAAAGAATGTCCTTTCTAAACATAGGCTGTACTATGACCTTGTAGCCTCTCTCTCTGAAGAGCTGTGCGACAAGCGAATTACCTGTGAAAACGATGTCGAACCTCGGCACTATTGCCTCAACATAAGGGGCCCAGATTGAGTTGAAGTTTATGTCTGGCAGAGCAACGAGAAAGTATTTCCCCCTTGGAATTCCCTTTTCGTCTAAAGCTCTTATGAGCATCTCCATTCTTTCACTCGTTGTGAATGGGTTTTTCAATGTATGGCTCACCTGAGCGCTTCCAATTCCGATTATAACCTCTTTTACTTCTTCAAAAACATATTCAAGGGCTTTTAAATGTCCGTTATGTACTGGCTGAAATCTACCAACGAAAAGACCTCTCATTCTTTACCCCTCCTCGTATATTAATTTAACTTTCACCTTATCTCCAACCTTTAAACCCAGTGCATCTGCAGCTGAGCCTTGATTAATCGCTATCTCAAGATAATCATGACTCCCAGGTAGAGCCAAAAACTCTCCAATATCTACTTTGCCATATGTTTCAATATATGGAATCCTCCTCCCTAAAACCTCGACATATTTCGGCTTTTCGTAGTTTTCAAGGTTTAAAATCACATTCCCAAAATCATCAATGTAAATAACACTTAAAATCCAAGAGTCCTCTTCCTTTTTGGGTTCTAATTCAAGTTTGATAACTTTCTCTAAGTCAATTTCTTTTCCAAACCTTGAGGGCTCGTAGCCTAAGCTGAGCAATGCACCAGCTGGTCCAAAAACATCCCTTCCATGAAATGTCGAACTTATTTTCCTCCCTATAATGGCTTCCATCTTTTGAAGATCTATCTCATATGCATTTTTTGCATCTATCCACTTAAGAGGAAGGGTGGCGATCCCATTATCTGGAACTACCAAAAACTGGTGTCCCTCTATTATAATAGCCCTCCTTCCTGTACCTACTCCTGGATCAATGACACCCACATGAATCGTATCTGCCGGGAAATACTTTACAGCTTGTTCCATTACAAAAGAACCTTCAATAATACTGTGTCTTGTTATCGAGTGAGTAATGTCAATCACCTCCACTTCTGGATTTATTGCTAAAATAGCACCTTTCATCTCCCCGACGTAAGGACCCTTGAGACCAAAGTCAGTTGTCAGTGTTATCAATACTACCACCTAAAAATTATTAAGGTTCATCCTTAAAAGAACTTTGGGGAGAAACATGAGATATTTGAAGCTCATCTCAATTGCACTTATTTTCTTGATATTTGCTTCTGGGTGTTTAGTTAAAGAACCAGCTAAAGTGGATATAACCGTAGATAAAAGCGTTGTTAAGGAGGAAAATGTTTTCCATATCATTGTCAGAATAAACAACACTGGAAAAGTTGCAATAACTGGAATAAACCTCTATTTAAACGATCCAAGATTTAAAATTTCTCAAAAGCCTAAATTTGACGCCCCCTTAGGAGTAGGGGAAGCTAGAGAGTTCATATGGATAATAAAGGCCCCTAAAGACACAGGTAGATACTTCCTCAAGGCTTCTGTTGAAGTGACTGATGAATTACAAAGAACCTGGGGTGGCTTTTATAAAGAGTTTATTATCAACGTGATTGAAAAAGAAAATGAAATTCCCCCTCTAGGAATCCTGAATGCAATAATAACCTCCCCCACAGAGGTCACAGGTGGAAATGACTTCCAACTCCAAATAACTCTACAAAATGTTGGAAATGGACCCGTAAAAATTAAAGGTATCTCTATCTACCCCTTAGAGGCCATGGAAGTGACAAAAACCCCCTCTCTTCCAAATGATATTTCCCCAGGAGAGATAATTAAGTTGAATTACACAATTAAAACACCTTACATGCCAAAGACTGGTTACTTAACCATTTCAATAGTTTACATGGAAGGAGACATAGAAAAGAGAGAGCTCAAAAATAAATTTGTAAAAGTAATTTGGATGCCTTGGGATTATGGGGAAGAAATACTTAAAACAGCGTATGGGGAGGAGTACTACTGGATCCACCTCCAATACCTTGTAGACGAATACTGGAAAGAGAAATTCAATTCTTCTCCTATTGTAGATAGAGATGTTCTGAGAAATACTTTTTTAAAAGCTATCTATGGAGCCCAATCAGAAAAAGAAGCAGCCCAAAAAGTCTATAACTTTATCACCAGCAAGTATTCACTAGGGAATAAAACAACTTCATTGAACCCCACAGAAATAATGTCCAAAAAGGAAATAAGTTATGAAGAAGCTACACTCCTATTTACTGGAGCTTTACGATCACTCAACATCCCCTCTAGGGTTATTTCGTTGTATAATGGTACAGATTGCACACAAAATGCTATTTCCGAATTTTATTCTGCCGGACTATGGTACGTTGTCGATTTCAAGAGGGGATTCTTCGGGAGTAGAAAAGAGTATTTATCAACTCCCTATTTCCCCAAGACCTATCAAATGCTAACCCAAGGAGTATACAATCTGGTGGCCCACTCTCCCGAAGAGCTCAAAGGGCATGAGCATTTAGATGTAACCCCAGAGTATTTAGTTAACATTGAAAAAGATCTCACTGAAGGTGTGATGGACAAGCTTTCCCCTGTATTGAAGCCGAGGCTTTCAATGGTGCTTGTGGATATGGGGAAGAACGAACGAATATTTACTCTTTTCCTTTTCGCCTCTGCACCTGGGGATGAACTAAACTTAATTTTTGAGAAAACTACACCAAAAAACCTTGCAAAGAATATAGACGCACTATACAGCTTTTATAAAGACAAACCATGGCCAGAAGATTTTAGAGAATACTGGAATATTCTAAAGGAGGTATATGAATGATAGTAGTGCTCAGACTTGGACATAGACCGGAGAGGGATAAAAGGATAACAACCCACGTAGCTTTAACTGCAAGGGCCTTTGGAGCTGATAAGATCATAATAGCAGCAGAAAAAGATGAACATGTATATGATAGTGTTGTGGATGTTGTAACACGATGGGGAGGGCCATTTGAGGTCGAATTCAATCCTCACTGGAGGCAGGTTTTGAGGGAATGGAAAGGGAAGATAGTGCACCTCACAATGTACGGGATTCATATTGATAAAGCTCTTCCAGAAATAAAGGAGGCTCTAAAAAGTGAAGATATATTAATCGTTGTTGGAGCAGAGAAAGTGCCAAGAGAAGTCTATGAAATAGCCCATTACAATGTTGGTGTCGGGAATCAACCACACAGCGAAGTTGCAGCGTTAGCAGTCTTTTTAGATAGGGTTCTAGATGGGGAAGGTCTAAGAAAAGACTTCAAGAATGCAAAGGTTAAAATTATTCCCCAAGAGAAAGGGAAGAAAGTAATATCTCTGGAGGATAATCAAAATGCTGAATAAATATCGTTTAGATGTTAAAGGTTACCTAGAAATCATCGTTAAACCTCTAGCCAAAATGGGCCTTACTCCAAATCAACTCACACTCATTGGCTTGCTGATATCTCTAACTGGTGCATATTTTTTTGCTCATGGTTCTCAACAAATAGCAGCTTTAGTGCTTCTTTTTGGATCACTTGTAGATGCTCTTGATGGGACTTTAGCAAGACTTACGGGGAAAAGTTCACGATTTGGGGCTTTTTTAGATTCTACATTTGATAGAATAAGTGATGGTGCAGTTTTGTTTGGAATTGCATACGGTAGATTAGTAAAATGGGAAATCGCCGCAATAGCATTGATAGGCTCTTACCTTGTAAGTTATGAAAGATGTAGAGCAGAACTGGCTGGAAGTGGTACATTAGCAGTTGGCATAGCTGAAAGAGCAGAAAGGC